>WFRA01000190.1 GCA_015486775.1 Kiritimatiellales bacterium
GGCCACATTCCCGTTGGCCAGGCGTTCCCGGGCGGGCTTCGCAGGAAGGTAGGGCAATCCGTCCCGGTTGCCCAAGCAAGCGGGCGGTGGTGTGCCGAGCTGGGGCTCGGCGTTCCCGGGATGTGGGGCGGACGCTACGAAAAGCGCATCGGCAGGAAGCAATATTTCCGGTCCTTGGATTTTTGTGCATCTTGCGGGAGCAGGCGAGCCGCCTGCGGTACGGAAGGTAGGGCAATCCGTCCCGGTTGCCCAAGCAAGCGGGCGGCGGTATGCCGAGCCGGGGCTCGGCGTTCCCGGATGATTCCTCCGTAAACCAAACTTCAGGAAATCAACGAGGATCACGCTTGATTGCGCATGGAATAGTGGGTGAACGGTTTTCCCTAACAATCCACTCTTCCAAACATCCAGTAATCCAAGCCGTAAGGCTACGGTTTATGGTTTGGTCTTGGCCGGTTCGTGGTACGGGCGACCGGACTGGTAGAGTTTGATCCGCTCGCGGATGCCGGTGGGCGCCGCCCTTTGTCGGGCTTGGATCTGCTCCGACTGGCGGGCTGTTTCGGTGGCTTCTGGATAGCGCCCGGCCTCGGCGTAGGCGGCGGCTAGCGTGTCGAGCACGACGGCGTTTTCCCTGCCGGTTTTCCGGGCCACCCGTTCCGCTAGCTCCACGGCGCGCTTTCCGTCGCGCAGGCGGGCTTCGGGGCAGGTGGCCAGTAGCCACGCCAGGTTGTTTCTCGCTTCGTAGTAGTCCGGATCGTTTTGGAGCGTCTGTTCGTACTGCCGGATGGCGCCGGAAAAGTTCCCTTCCATCTGCATTTTGAGCCCGGTCCGGTAGGCGGCATCGGCGGTGTCGAGGTTTTGTTTTTTCTGTGCGGCAAGAACCCGCTGGAGGGTGTCGCGGATCGCGGGATCGCCCGGCTGGAGGCGGAGTGCCTCCTGTAGGGGCGGAACGGCTTTGGTAAACTTTCCCTGCATGGCCCAGGCTCTCCCCAGACCAAGATGGGGGGCGGCCACGGACGGATCGAGCTGGATGGCCAGTTCAAAATAGGGGATGGCTTCGCCGGGTTTTCCCTGCGCAAGCAGCGCCGCCCCCATGCCGAAGTAGGGTGCCGCCAAATCCGGGTCGAGCCGGATGGATTCCGCGAAACAGGGAATGGCCTCGGCGGTTTTCCCGTGCCGGGCCAAAGCCGCGCCCAGGCCATAGCGGGGTTCGGCAAGGTTGGGGTTTCCACGGATGGCGCGGCGGAAGTGCGCGATGGCTTGGTCGGTCTTTCCCTGCGCGGCGAGGAGCAGCCCCAGATTATTGTTGGCGGTTGGATAGTCCGGCGAGATCCGGATGGCCTCTTCATACTGCCGAATGGCTTCGGCAACTTTTCCTTCATCCTCCAGCGCAAGCCCCAGGTTGTTGCGGGCCAGCGCGTTCGCTACGGTATGAGCCAAGGTGTGGTTCCAAAGCGAAACGCTGTTTTTCCAATGAGTGGATTGGTGGCGCGCCGTTGCGGCCAGGGCGGCCAGGATGGTGGTTGCGATGGCAATGGGAACGGCGCGGCGGACCTGCTTGCGGGCAAGCCATTCCGCCGCAAGCCAGATCAGCGAAAGGTAGAGGCCGATCTGGGGCAGATAGGTGAAGCGATCCGCCCGCGCGGCCTCGCCGAGAATGTGCGTGATTCCAATGACTGGAAACAGCATACCGAGATACCACAGCCAGCCGACGAGCAACCAGGGACGGTTTTTCCTTTGATGTAGCGCGGTCAGGGAGATCACGGCCAGGAGAAGAGCTGCCCCGCCGATCTGCCAGAGGGGCAGGGCGGCACCTGGGTGCGGATAGTGGGGAACCAGGCCGGTCGGCCAGACCATTTGCCGCAGATAGGCGACATACGAAACCAATGCGTTCCCCACCCGCCACAAAATAGGAACGGAGCCGATGTCCGAGTGCGGATCGAGTGCGGCGTGGGAGCCCATCGTCATTGCAACCGACAGCGCCGAAAGCAGTAGAAGAGGGATTTTTTCGAGGAGGATGCGGCGACAACCCCCCTCCCCTCTCCACCTTTTCAGCGGCCAGAAATCCAGTAGAAGTAACACGAAAGGGGTGGTTGCCAGCATCGGCTTCGCCAGCAGGCCGAGGGCAAGAAACAGGCAGACCAGCGCATGGCGGGCAATCGAAAACGGGCGGCGGGCATAGCCGAGGTAGGCGGCGATGGTCAGCATGAAGAAGAGGCCGCTCAGCACATCCTTGCGCTCCGTTATCCAGACAACGGACTCCACGCGTAGCGGATGGATGGCGAATAGCGCCGCAACGAAGGCACTGCGCCAGAGTGCCCCGGTCATGTTCAGCAGCACCAGAAAGAGGGCGATCGCGGTTGCCGCGTGGAGCAGCACATTGGTCAGGTGGAAGCCGCCGGGTTCCATGCCTTGGAACTCCCGGTCGAGCATGAAGGAGAGCATGGTCAGCGGATAGTGGATGCCCCGCATCTCCGAGGTGAAAACCTCTTTGACGCCTTCGGGTGTCAGCCCGTTTTGGACAATCGGGTTTTCATACACATAAGCGTCGTCGTCATAGTTGACGAAACCGTATTGGCGCGTCTGCCCAAACACGACCCATACCAGCATGGCCAGCAGCAAGCAGATGGCGAGGCGGGCTTGTTTCGGCTTTCTTTCTGCCCAGTTTTCCATGGATTGGAAGTGGCTTTAGGTGGCGCGGTCGTAGGCCTGCGCGGAGACGGCGTCGTCCGGCGGGGTTCCTTGCAGCCAATTGCCGATGATGCCAATGGCGCGCTTCCCGGCATCTTGCCGCCGGTCGATGGTTGGGCCGCCGATATGCGGGAGCAGGCAGACGTTCCTGAGCCCGCGCAGAGGCGAATCCGTCGGCAGGGGTTCGCTCTCGTAGACATCGAGCCCGAGCTGTAGCTTCCCTTCCTGCGCAACGCGGGCTAGAGCGGCTTCGTCGACCGTGGCACCGCGGCCCACGTTCACGAACACGCCGTCGTCGGGGAGCATCCGGAGCAGCTCTTCGGTGACGCTGTGGTAGTATTTTGGAGTGTTGGGTGCCAGCTCCACCAGCACATCCGATCCGGAAAAGAGCTCTTCGAGGGTTTCGCATTTATGCACGCCGAGGTCGGCGAAAACCTCCTCGGGAACACTGGGGGAATAGGCGCTGACCTGGACGTCGAAGGGTTTGAGCAGGGGAACCAGCGCCTGCCCGATGGCACCGAAGCCGTGGATGCCGACCCGCCGCTCGAACAACGAAAGGAAACTGGACTGCGGCGTTTTCCATCCGCCCTCCGCATGCATCTCCATCTGCCATTTTGCCGTGCGGCGTAGGCTGTTTAGGATTAGCATCAGGGCGCATTCGGAAATGGTTCGGCTGATGCTCGACGACCAGTTGGTGGCCAGTAGCCCTTTTTCCAAATAGACGCGCGGAACGACTTTTCTCAACGAGCCAGGCAGGTGGGTTTGCAGTTTCAGGTAGGCGAGCACCTCGTCCACCTGCGCTTCGGGCAGGCAGGGGGTGGA
>WFRA01000191.1 GCA_015486775.1 Kiritimatiellales bacterium
GCCTTCGGTATGCGGTAGACGTTGTAGCCGAACTGGAGGAGCGAAACGCGCCTGAGATCCGTCGGAACATCCCAGCGCAAGCGCACGTTCAGGTTGCCCCTCGGGGAGGTTTCCTGGATCTGCACAAGCGGACCGGGTGCCGGAAGAACGACGGGCGCGCCGGCGGTTACGGTGTTGCGCCCCATCACCCGCCCGGTGGCATGGTTGCGGATTTCAATGGTCGAAACGCCGGTGGGAATGCGGAGGGCGAATCCCTGGCCGTTCGCCATGGCCACGGCAGGATGGGCGCGTGCGAGGAAGGCCAGGTTCTGGAAGAGCGAATCGTCGTCCGCCGATCCGGCCACGACCGCCGCAATCTTTTCCGCCAACGACAGGGAGGAGTCCGGGAGAGCCTCGGCGAAGAGGGAATCCACCGCCATCTCCAGCTTATTGGTGTCCTCCCCCAGCAGAGCCGCCCGCTGCAGAAGCAATCCGATGGCATGCGGGTCGGTGGTGCGCAGCGCCCGCCCCTCCAAGGAAAAGGGCGCGGTGGAGGATGGCGCCCCGGCCTTGAGATAGATATCCATCGACGTTCCGTTCAAAAGCGAGGAATCGGTGGCCATCCACTGCACCCAGGCCCAGGCCTGGCCATGGGAGTCCTGAGTCACGGTTGCGGCGGAGAAGACCATGTCGCCCAGCCCCTGATCCTGTGCCTGCGCCTGCGGCAGGCCAAACGCCAGCGCCAGTGCCGCAACGGGAACCCAACAGTTTGTTCGCATCATCTTTTTCATATCCATCTCTCGTTAAAAGCCTATAGATCAACGCCCCAGTCGCCATTGTCGTAGGTGACCCCGATCGTCTTGCTGAACTTCACGCAAAACGGGCAGGCACCCACGCGCCCGCGAACCGTACCCTTGCCCTTCATGCGCAGGTCGTCGCCGTCTTTCACGCCGACGAGGGTGACTTCCGCCCCGACATTCACGATGCAAAGTGCCGTGCCGTCGAGCCCCATGTAGACCTTGCCGCCGATGGGGCCTTCGAGGAAGGCGAAGATGCCAGCTCCAACCCCGACGCGGATCTGGAGCATGCAGCCATAGTCCACGATAGGCACGGGAATCCAGCCTTGGCCATAGACATAGATGCCGGTGAACGGCGGGTCGCCCAGCACGGACTGCACATCCGTGTCCCAGCTGAACGGGTCGAGCGTGCAGGTCTTGCCGAGGAAGATGCCGCCCTCCACCTCGTAGTCGGTGAGCGTGCAGTGGATGGCGGCGGAGAGGTAGTTTTCCATCGCCCCGAAGGCGACGGCGGCATAGAGCTTGGTGATGGCAAACGACTCGAAGCCAATCTTGCCCTCTTTCATGTTGAAGGAACCGCCCAGACCGATGGGATAGACGGCCGAACCCTGCACCTTGAAGGCGACCTTGGCGGAAATATCCGCCCGGATCTTGCATTCCATCATGTCCATTTCCATGTCGGTGGTACCCACGGTCACCTCCGGCAGGGTTTCCCCGTCCACGCCGCAGGCACCCGCCTGCTTGGAGTCGAGCTGCTTGATGATGAGATAGGCGTTGAAATCCATCTCCTTGGGCACCTTCCACTGGAACTTGCCGTCGAGGCGCAGCTCGGTGAGCGAATCGTCGCGAATGTGGGCGTAGCCGTCGATCTGCCCGGCACCGATGGAGTTGCCGAGGTCGCCGAGCGCCCCGTTGATCTTGTCGTCGAGCTGGGAAACATACTGGCTGACAAAGTCGCGCATGGCCTTGTTGAGCTGCTGGTAGGCACTATCCATACTTTCCTCGATGGAGGCCTCGACCTCGTAGAGCCGCGAGCGGACGGTCTGCTGGATATCGGCGCAAGGCAGCGAGCCGTAGAAGGCGTCCTTGATCTGGTTCCGGATCATCGCCTTCACCTCTTCTGGGCTATATTCCGAAAGCAGGTTTCCATTGCTCGGAAGGGCGGCGAACCAGTCGATGATCGCCGAATTCATCTGGTTGATGGGATCCTGGATCTCCGGCGAATTGAGGATGTCGTGCAGTTCGTTCCCAAGATTGGAAGCCACCGTGAGCTGCGCCTGGACATTGGTGATGACGGAGCGCAGATCCACCAGCGTCTGGCTGATCGAGGAGAGCGTGGGCTGGGCGCTTTCAAGCTGCTTGTTGAGTTCCGTTTGAACGTCGTTCTTGACGGAATCGTAGAGCGTACTCGCCAGATTTTTGAGAATTCCGATACCCAGCGAGGTCAGCTGGTCGTAGCTCCCCGAATCCAGATTGAGCAGGCCAACCACATTGGTTCCATTGGGAAGGGCGATGCCGTTGGTGTCGGTGGTGACCACGCTGGTGAAGGCGTCGATCATGGTGACGGCGCGATCCAGGTTGGTGTTGATCTGCGCGAGCAGATCCGTCGCGGCATTGACGTTGCTGTCTAGGTGCTTGAGGACATATTGGACGTTCTGGTAGGTGGTGGAGCCGCCCACCCCGTAGATGTAGTTGGTGATGACGGCGGAATAGTAGTCGCTGTCGGGCGCGTTGGAGTAGGCCTCGCAGATGTCCGCGTAGAAGCTGTCGATCAGCGGATCGAGGATCGGGTTGAGCACCGGGCCGAGCAGTTGATCGGGCAGATCCGAGAGCGTGTCGGAAAAGGCATCCATGCCGGCGTCGATCGTATCGCGCATCAGGTCGCCCACGGAATCGGAAAAGGCCGCCGACATACCGGTCGCCTCGTCGATGGCGTTGAAGGCCATGTTGGCGATGTTGATCTGCGGTAGGCCGTCATACTGCATGCCGAAGGAGATCTCGGCGTTCTTGGCGCTGAGATAGTCGGTCTGGTGCTGCACCTTGAGCACCAGCAGGTCGTTCGTCACCGCATTGGGCGACTTGAACGATTTTGCCGAGGTGGACCAGTCCAGCGGATAGTCGAAATCGACCACATTGAGCCAGTCGCGCTTGGCGTGGACGCGGTAGGCGTCGGAAGAAGGGTTCCGATAGTCGGAATAGTCCGTAAGCACCGTTGGATAGCCGCGGTTGCCAGTATCGAATTCATCGGGGTCGCTGTTGAAGAAGGTTTTGATCCCCCCTTCGGTCCAGCCGCCCATCATGTAGATGTTGGCCGAGGCGCTGTTGGTGGAGGCGCTGGTCTGCAAATGCACCTGAAGGTCGTCGAAGAAGGCGACATCGAGGTTGCCGGCAAAATTGATCCAGCCGCGCTCGGCCATGGTGTCGCCGCTCTCGGCATAGTCGTTGTAGTAGGGCATGGCCACCGGATTGTAGTAGTAGGTCTCGGAAGAGGGGCCGGCGAACTCCAGTTCGTTGGGTGTGGAGAGGCGCGAGGGGACGCCCTCGATCTCGTCGGCCGGCGTACCCAGCCCGCCTTCGGGCATGAAGGCCAGCACGCCGGAGAGCGGCTGGTCGAAGTTGGCGCACTGGGTGGTCAGCCCCATGCAGAGCTTACGGTCCTGCTTGGTGCAGGTGCTCGCGGCCGTCGGGGCGAAGAAGAGGCTCAGCGGCTGGATCTCCGCGTCCCAGTAGCGCAGGGTCTTGGAATCGGAGTTGGCCAACTCGGCATCCTCCAGCTCGCCGAGGCAGCAGAGGTTCATGTTTTCGAACAGCATGTCGATGTAGCAGGGATCCGGCACGGCAACGTCGCCGTTGATCCGCGAGCATCCGGGCTTGGGCGCGTTGGAAAGGTAGGCCAGCCCAAAGTTGGAGAAACCAAAGTTGTAGCCGTAGATTTTCATGGTGGCCGGGAACGAACCGGGCACGGCCTCGTGGATGCCGCTGAATCCAGAATAGCGGAGATAGTATTTCGAGCGGCCGGTGAGGGACCAATTGTCGCTGGTCACGCCGCCGAGGGTGGATCTCGCATGGTACGCGCCATCGGTTCCCACCCGGAAGTTGACGCCGGCATAGTCCGCGAAACCGTCGCTGTAGCCGGATCGTCCGGGTCGTTCGAAGTCGATCCCGTTCGTTGCGATGCCGCTAAGGAGAATCTCGGAAGGCCCCTCGTTTTCCGAGGTTTGGAAAACGGACTGCCCGCCCCGGAGGAAGGTGCCCGGCATGTAGAAGACACCGTCCGAAAACGATTCGACAACCTGCTGGGCGAACGAACCGTCCTGCCGCGCCCCCCAGCCGAGCCGGTCTGCATTGGCAACCGAGACGGGAATCCGGATTCCCCCGTTCGGATCCAGCAGCACCTCGCCGTTTTCGTAGAGCCCCATACCGCCCATCGCGGCATTTCCGTTGCAGTTGCTCGCGGCGCAGTTCCGCCCGAAAGAGAATTCCATGGGGTCGATGCTCTTCATTGGGTAGTCCGTGGATTGCAGGAGATCCTGCTGCACCTCCGCGGTGAATTCGCTACCCCAGGCGATGTGCGGGCCGTAGGGGAAATGGGGATCGAAAGCCCCTGGCGCAAAATCGAGCCCGACATCCATCAAAGCCTCGCCAGAGGCTCCTGCATGAACAGAGGGGTCGCTGAGCAGTCCACCCACCGCGCGGTAGTAGGCGGCGTTCGATTTTTTCTTAGCCATCGCCGGGTCAATCAGATTGGCCGTCTGGCCTTCGAGCTGGTCGTAGTAGTATTCCCGCACAAAGGTCGCGCCCGACGCATTGAAGGCGAATGTGCCCGCTGCCGGAGTCCAGGTCACGGTAGAGACATCGAAGGTAAGCGGCTTGGTCTCTTCCATCATCTTGAAGGTACCGGAAAACGAGACCGGACTGGGTGGATAGAGATCCTGGGACAGTTTTTTGTTGAAAAAGGTGATCGTCGGGTCGAACCGCGTGCGGTCGGTTCCGCTGCTGTCGATCCCGCAGCCGGCGGGCAGCAGCACCTTGATGTCGGCATAGGCGCCGTTTTTCGAAAGCTTCACGCCGCCGTCGCGCCAGTAGGAGACGCCGCCCACGGAATAGCGATCGGAGAACGGCACGGTAATCACGGTGGTCTCGGTCGGGTCCAGACTGTAGTCCAGTGTATTCAGATCCTTGACCACCTTCAGGTTGGCAAACGAAAAGGTCTGTCCGTCCAGCGTTCCCGTCCCGGTGATCCAATGTTCGGTGGGCGAATCGGTGGTGCGCGTGCCCCAATCCGAAATCGTGATGTCGGCCTTCACATCGTCGAACCACAGCCAACCGGAATAGTGGTTGACCGTGACGGAGATCGAGTCAGAGTTGTTGTTCTCGAACTCCTCCGCGATCGCGCCGTACGCATCGGCATAGGCGTAGACCGTGTAGTTCAGGTCGGGCAAATGCGTCGCGGCGGGGATGGTCAAAACCGGAGTCAAGGTATCCGTCCTTATCTCCATCGCGCCAATGTTCCACGGCTGCGTGTCATAGGCATACAGCACCAGAGATCCGCCGGAATCGTAGAGATAGCGACCAAACCGGATCGAGGGGACGGATAGATCCGCATTTCCGCCCCGGCTCTGCACGGTGAACTCCAGCGGGATCTGCTTGTCGCTCGCGAATCCCTTCCAAAGCTTGGAGACATTTGTGCTGCCGCCCGACTCCAGCGACTCCGCCACCAGATCCGGCAGGGAGTAGACCTTGATGTCGTCGAACTCGCGCCCATCGGCGGGCCAACCGTAGTTGTCCGCCTGCTGGAAGCGGATCACCAGCGAACTGTTCAGGGAAAGCCCGTTGGTGGCGGCCAGTGCGGCAATATCCAGCGTCAGGTTTTGCCATCCCGTGGTTCCATCGCTCAGGGTATAGATCTTCGTGAAGGAGGAGGCGGAGTCGTCGCTCAAAAAAATGCCGTCGGCCGGATTGTATTCCTCGCCGGATGCCCGGTGTCGGAAGGAGAGCGAGAGATCCGTGTAGCCATCCGCGTTGATATACAGATCCATGCTGTTGGTCGATGTGAGCGAAGCGTCGACCGAATCATCCATGCGCACGACGGCGTTGGTCGAAACCACCAGCTTCTGGAAATAGAGAAACGACGAAATGGAGTTGGATATCGAATGGGCCGGGGGGTAGCCCGATGCGGAGAAACCGTGGAGGGACTCGCCAAAAATCGTTGCAGTGGGATGGTATCCCGCACGCAGATAGGTGTAGGTGCAGGGGTTGTCCCAGCCTGCGGTCATGAGGTAGTAGCGTCCCGCCCGGAGCGGAGCATTCATTTCGCCGGAGGAAACCTCGTTGGTTCCCGCCGCAACCGTCACCTTATTGGAGGCGATAGCCGAATAGGTTCCGTTGCTGCTGGTGCTTTCGTACACCATGAACGTCACCTCCGCCGATGCGGTGCGTCCCAGGGTGATCGCCTGAGAGTAGAGCACCGAGCTCGTGTCGCAGCGGTAGTAGTTGCCCTTGTTTCGGTTTCCTCCGGTGTTGCTCGCCTTGTCGGACAAATCATAAAAGCCGGAGGGCATGTTGTTGGTGGTTAGCTCCGTCGTGTCGGCGGCGATGGCAATCCGTCCCTCGGCGGAAGAGTCGTAGGCAAAGGGCGCGCCGGGAAGGGTCGCATCGAGAAACTCCTCCGTCAGCGGCGGTGCCCCCGAAAAGGCCGGCATCACGGCCATAAATCCACCCAGCCCCATGGCCAGGAACCAACCCGACCACCCAGAAGTCCGAAGTTTGTTTTTCATAGCTTCCTCACCGCTACCAATACAAGTACACCTATTCTTTTAAGGTAACAGTATATTAGGCTTTGGTAATGCGGTCGAGGAAAAAGGGGGATAAAAATAGGGGTATTTTTGCGGCAGCTATTCCGCGCAATATTCCGACACCGCCCGCTTGATGGCCCGGACGGAGCGGGGAGGCACGGTAAATTCGCGGAGGCCGAGCCCGAGCAGCTGCGGAACCATGTCTTCGCGGCCGGCCAGCGAACCGCAGAGCCCGATCAGCCCGGCCTCCTCGGAACGGCAGACCATGCCGACGAGCTTGAGGACGGAGGGATGCGTGGGCTGGAAGTAGCCCTCGGCCAACGGGCTTGCACGCGAGGCCGCAAGGGTGTACTGGGTGAGGTCGTTCGAGCCGATCCGGACAAAATCAGACCATTTCCAGATCCGGTCGATCAGCAGGGCGGCGGAGGGTGTCTCCACCATGGCACCGAGCGGCGGCGGGGGAATGCCTTCCCTCCGCGCCTCGGCTTCGAGGGTCGTGCGCACCGTGCGCATCTCTTCGGCCACCGTGACCATGGGAACAAGAATGTGCAGGTCGTAGCGTCGCGAGAGCTTGAGAAGGGCTTGTAGCTGGGACTTGAGTAGCTCCGGATGCGCGGCCAGCAGGCGGATGCCCCTGTAGCCGGTCATGGTCGATCCGCCGAGGCTGTCCTTGAGGTAGGAAAGGGGTTTGTCGCCACCGGCGTCAAGCAGCCGGACATAGGCCGGGCGGCCCGCCATCGGCTCCAAGATCTCCGGAAGCCGCCGCAGGATTTCGTCCCGGTCCGGCGCGGATTCCGCCTGCATGTAGAGCGATTCCATCCGCAGCAGGCCAATTCCGTCGGCACCGGCATCC
>WFRA01000192.1 GCA_015486775.1 Kiritimatiellales bacterium
GGCTCGTTTCCAAACCTTGGAAGATTTCCAGACCGCGCTTCCGAAGGCGTTGAAACAGGGGGCGGATCGGTTGGCGCTCGTGGCGAATGCGCCCGAAGTTCCAATCCCTGGAACCTTGCAAGCCACCTTGCGCGACTATCAGCGCGAAGGGCTCAACTGGCTCCAGCTCCTGCGCGATGCCGGGTTTGGCGCGGTGCTGGCCGACGACATGGGGCTGGGGAAAACGGTGCAGGCGCTGGCGCATGTTTTGGTGGAAAAGGAGTCGGGGCGGATGGATGCGCCCTGCCTGATTGTTGCGCCAACCAGCGTGCTGTACAACTGGGAGGCCGAGGCGCAAAAGTTTGCGCCGTCGCTCAGGGTGCATGTTTCGCATGGGGCGGGGCGGGCTGAACATTTTGAAAATTTTGCGACGTACGATTTGATCGTTACCTCCTATCCCCTGCTTGCACGCGATGGCGAGATCCTTTTGAAGCACCGCTTCCATCTGCTGATTCTCGATGAGGCGCAGTTTATCCGCAACCACAAGACCATTGCCTCGCGCGTGGTGCGGCTGTTCGATGCCCGGCAGCGCATCGCCCTTTCGGGGACGCCGCTGGAAAACAACCTCGACGATTTGTGGTCGCTCTTTTCGTTCGTGATGCCCGGCCTTCTGGGGAGCCATGGCGTCTTTCGCAACCTCTTCCGCAAGCCGATCGAAAAGGCGGACAGCGGCGTGGCGCGGCGGGTGCTGGCGCGCCGCATCGCCCCCTTTCTGCTGCGCCGCACCAAGGACGAGGTGGTGCTGGAGCTTCCGCCCAAAACCGAGATGGTTCAGCGGATCGAGCTGACGCTCGCGCAGAAGGAGCTATACGAAACCGTGCGCGCCAGCTGCGAGAACCGGGTGCGCGAGGTGATCAAGGAAAAGGGGCTGGCCCGCTCGCATATCATCGTGCTCGATGCGCTTCTGAAAATGCGGCAGGTCTGCTGCCATCCGCAACTGCTCAAGCTCGATGCCGCCAAAGGCATCACCGAATCCGCCAAGCTCGATGCGCTCGAAGAGCGGGTCTGCGAGATGGTTGCGGAAGGACGGCGCATTCTGCTCTTTTCCCAATTCACCAGCATGCTCAAGCTCATTGAGGCCATGCTGGAAAAACAGAAGATTGGCTTCGTCAAAATTACCGGAAGCACCAAGGATCGCAAAACTCCCGTCGCCGATTTTCAGGCAGGGAAGGTGCCCGTCTTTCTCATCAGCCTCAAGGCCGGGGGCACGGGGCTGAACCTGACCGCCGCCGACACGGTCATCCATTACGATCCGTGGTGGAATCCGGCGGTGGAAAACCAAGCCACCGACCGCGCCCACCGCATCGGCCAAGACAAGCCGGTGTTTGTCTATAAATTCATCGCCGTCGGAACCGTGGAAGAGACCATCCTGACCCTGCAGGAGCGGAAAAAAGATTTGATCGACGGTTTGCTCGGCGACCAGAAAAAGGCGTTGGCCAAATGGAACGAAGCCGACCTCGACGAGCTGTTCCAACCCTTGGAAACGGAATAGTGCGATGGGGAAAAAGAAGCGATATCGCGGACACTATTGCCACCTTTGCGGCAGGATCAAACCCAACGAACAGTTTTCCGGGCGGGGGCACCGGGACCACATTTGCAAGGCCTGCAAAAAAATGCCGAAGGCGGAGCGGCAAAAAATCGAAGATCGGGATTTTGTTGATTCCGTTTTGGGTCAGAAAAATATTTCTGCCGGAAACATTCAGTCGCTGGAACGGATTGCCGAAACCTACGACGGCAAACTGGGGGAAACCGGCGCGGTTTTGGCCAAGATGGCCCGGGTCAAACCGCACAAGAAAAAACGGATCCGCTTTCTGCGCCAAAAACATCCAGACATCTACCGGGAACTGGTGCGGCTTGGAATCGTTTGGGAGGATGGGGAGGAAGAGTCCACCGAGCTTGAACTGGAGTTCCAATGTCTGGAACTGGATTCCGAGACACAGTTCCTTTTTGATCTGGACGAAGCCTGCGGGGCGGAGGTGCCCGGCAAAGTTATTGCTCCGCACAGGAAGATTTGAGCCAGGCGGCATAGCCATCCTGGTCGAGCTCCCCGGCGGCGAGGGCGAGGGTCTGGAGAAGAGCTTCTTCTTCGGGGGCGATGAGTCCATATCCATTTGCGCCAAGAAAAATATAGGCCGCCATAAAACCTGCTCGCTTGTTTCCATCGAGGAAGGGATGGTTTTTTACAATCCCCAGTGCATAGGCGGCGGCGAGGTCAAAGAGGGTGGGGTTTTCGTAGGCGAAAAGATGTTGCGGGCGGTTGAGAGCCGATTCCAAAAGCCCTTCGTCGCGCAATCCCGCCAGCCCGCCAAAACGGGCAAGGAGCTCATCCTGCACGGCCAAAATAACTTTTGCGGAAATCCAACGGGGCTCGTTCATTTTGCGAGTTCCCTCAATGCGTTCCGGTATTGCTGCATTCCTTGCTCAGCAATATCCATCATCTCGGCAAAGTTTTTGGTTTCGGGCGTTATTTTTACAGCGCATTCCGGTGCCTCGGTAATGTAGAGGACGGCACCCTCTTTCACCTTCATCGCTTGCAACGCTTCCTTGGGCAGAACGACCCCCAGCGAATTTCCGATTTTGCGCACTTTGGTTTTATAGGTCATGTGGGAACAATAGTTATAACCTCGG
>WFRA01000193.1 GCA_015486775.1 Kiritimatiellales bacterium
CCATGGTTTCTTCGATGCGAGCCAGCGCCCACATGCGCTCCAGTTCGGGGTTTTCCGTGTCAATCTCCGGCAGGATGGCAGAGCAAGTCCACTGCTTTTGCTCGCCGGAAATCTTGGCGCTGAAAGTCAGGTTCACTTGGCCGGAACCGTTGTAGCGACCGAAGACGACCAGCTGCTGCCCCATGAACAGGTTGCCGGGTTTTGCGGGCGTGAGCTGGGTTACTTTTTCGCCACTGAAAGCCAGTTTCACATCGTGCATGCACTCGTGGAGCACCTTGATTTTGGCTTGGAGCAGGCGGCCGACAATATCGTCGGAGTCGGAAATATTCATCGCGAACCCTCCGGAATCCTTGGCCAACCGATCCATCAAGGGCTGGTTGGCGCTGTTGCCCATCACAAAGGTGAAGAGGCGGATGTCGTATTGCTTCAGCAGATCCAGGAAGGCCTTGTGACCTTTCGGGCCAATATTGCAAACCCCGTCGGTGACGAGAATAATTCCTGTGGTGCGATCGGCATCCAGACTGCGATACGCCGACTTTAGCCCGGCAAACAGCGCCGTTCCGCCACCGGTCTGAATGCTTCCCACCTTTTGAATCCACTGGTTCACATGTTCCGGAGAGGCCGTAACAAACCCTCGGGTTAAATCCCGAGCCTTGTCGCTAAAGGTGATCAGTTTAAAGCGGTCGTTGGGCGACATTTTTCCCAGCACTTGGCTCACCCCTTTGGTCAGCATGTTGATTTTTTCGCCCGACATACTACCCGAAACATCCAACACGAAAATCCAGTCGGAACCTTCCGCGATGGAGCGGAGCGAGGCGGCGGGTGTGACCACCGCCATGAAGGTACCCGGCTCTGTTGCGGAGGCACGGTAGGGAACAATTTCGACCCGCGCAGGAATCGAGTTGTCCAAGCGGTAGTAAAAGACCACATCGCGCGACAGCTCCGTGCCGCCTTCGCTCTGTTCCAAAATCACATCGATGGTGCCGTTGGTCTGGGAAATCATCGCCTCTTGGTCGTAGCCCGGAACCCGCACATCGGCGACCGGAAAGGCCGACTTGAGCTTTAGCCGGAAAGAGAAGTCGCCATGCACGTTATTGTCAACCTCCCAGAAGGCGATGCGCTCTTCGTCCACGCCGCCCTCCGCCAGCGGATAGACATAGCGGCCAATGTTCAGGTCGATCTCGATGGGCTGATAGTAGACCATTCGCAGGCGGGTTTCCGCACCAGCCCGTATCCGCCCGACGCTGACATCGAAGGTTTTAAAATCATTCTTTTCCGCCAGGGTGGTGTCGTTCCCCTTGGCCACCTGCTCTTCGTAGATTTCTTTAGCCCGCTCCCTTTCGACCACCTCGCCAATCACTTCATTTCCATCGATCCACAAGCTGATCTCCGAGAGGCTGGCTTTTTTCGGGATGGGAAAGGAATAGATCGCTTCGTAATCCTGGTCGGCCGTGTTTCCAAAAACCTGATCGACCACCGTCTGGGCATATCCATTGTTGATCGTCACCTCTACGTGGTGCGACTTAATGAAGGTTCCGCCGTCCCCGCCGCCCACTGGCTTAAGCAGTCCGGCTCCGTGGGCGGTCGTGGTGGCGATTAGTGCGGCGATGCATACGAGTTGAGTTAATTTTGCATTCATGGTTATTTCTCCTTGGGGTTGAACTTCCCGTGCAAGAGGAAGTGTTTGGTTTGTGCAATTGTGTTTTTGTTCCGCATGGTGCAGGTGTGGGTGGCGTGCAGTTTGATGTAGTCGGAATAGGTAGCGGGCTTCACGCGGGCGAGCGCCACTTTTCCATCGTCCGGACCGGGAATCAGCATGGAGAGAATCGGGTTGATCGTGCGGTCGCCCGCAATGATTCCCAGTTCAAAATCCGGAGCCTTCAGCCGGAGCGGGAGGCTGTTGGTTCCGGTACCCAGCTGATTCCCGGCCGGCCCGTTGATCCATTGGTAGAGAAAGATATTGCCCAGCTTATCGGTCACCTCGCTACCCCGGCTCGGCGGCGCAAGCATTACCACTCTTCCAAGGTTTGGAAGTTCGTGCTCCTTCAGGTATTGGCGTAGAATGATCCCACCCATCGAATGGGTGACGAAGTGGACGGTCTGCTCGTTTTTAATCTGTGGTTCCAGAGTTTGGAAAATCTGCTCGGCCAGTTTTTCGATCGGAGCGGAGGTGGAGGGATAGTCGATGTTGAGAACGCGGTAGCCCTCCTGTTTGAGTTCCTTTTCCATTTTATCCATCGACCAGCTGGAGCGGGCAAGCCCGTGGAGCAAGACGACAGTTTCATGTTTTATTACACTTCCGGAAGTGTGATAGTTGCTGTGACAAAAAGTATTGCACGCAATTAGGATCAAAATTGGCATTAACAGCATGATTTTTACCTTCACGATTCCACCATGGTTTTGAGGGTTTTGAGGGTTTTGAGGGTTTGCAGGTCGAGTTTTCCGGTTCCAAGCATGGGAAGTTCGGGGATGCGGAAAAAGTTGGCGGTGCGGGGGATCCAGAGGTTGGGGAGGTTGAGTTTCCGAAGTCTGGAAATCAGCGTTGCGGGGTCGCCCGCCTCGTCGGTATAGCAGACGGCGAGCTGTTCGCCTTTGGCGAGGTTGGCCATACCCACGACGGCAACGCAGGGTTCGTCGGATTCGGCGGCTTGCTGGAGCGCTTCTTCCACCGCGCCGTGGGGAACCATCTCGCCGGCAATCTTGCTGAAGCGGGCCAGGCGTCCGCAGAGCGTGATGAGACCATGGGCATCCACGCGGGCGATGTCGCCGGTGTTGTACCAGCCGTCGCGCAGGACTTCGCCGGTCTTTTGGGGTTGGCCGAGGTAGCCCTGCATAACGCTGGGGCCTTTCACGAGTAGAAGGCCGTCTTCTCCGTCGGGTAGGGGTGTGCGGGTTTCGGGATCGACGATGCGGATGGCGAGATTGGGCAATGGCTGACCATTGCCGAGCAGGGCGACGGGGGAGAGTTCAGTGCAGCCGTAGCCTTCGATGGGACGGATGGAAAAGGCTTCTTCAAAGTCGGCGGCGAGTTTAGCTGGAAGTTTTTCGCCGCCAGTAATGACGGTTCCCAGAGTTTGAAAATCTTCGGCAGAGGCTTTGCGCAGATAGTTTTGCAGAAAGGTGGGGTGGCGAGCAGACCGGTCAGTTTTTCTTCGCGGATGAGGCGGACAACGCGTTTGGTTTGCAGCGGGTTGGGATGGTACGCCACGCGCATGCCTTTGAGCAACGGCCACCAGAGCAGCGCGAGATAGCCGAAGGAGTGGAAGAGCGGCAGGATGGCGCAGATGGAGTCGTTCTTGCCAAACTGGGTGATGGATTGGACGGCGTCGAGGTTGGAGAGCAGGTTGGCGTGCGAGAGCATGATGCCCTTGGGGGTGCCGGTGGTGCCGGAGGAAAAAATGATGGCGGCAGTGTCGGTGGGTTGCGGTGTGCGTCCGCCCGCCAAGCGTTTGGGGCTGGCAAAGAGGGCGGAGCAGAGGGCGCGGAAACGCGCGGGTTTTTCGAGCAGCTCTTCGAGGTAGATCCACTGCACGGACAGCTCGGGAAGGGTTTGCTTTTGGAGGAAGCGACGGGAGGTGACGACTTGCTTGAGCCCGCTCTGTTCGACGGCGGACTGCAGGGCGGCGGCGGAGGCAGTCCAGTTGAGGTTGACGGCGGTTTTGCCGGAGAGGGTCGCGGCGAGGTTAGCCAGTACGCAGCCGATCGAGGTGGGCAATAAAATGCCGATGCGTTCGTCGCTGGGCAGTTGCCGGGCAAGCAGGAGGCTTCCGGTGAGGAGCTGGCCGTAGGTGGTTTTTTGCCCAAGGGTGTCGGAGGCGATGGGGCGGAACCAGTTGTGGCGGGCTTGTTTGAGGAAGCGGTGGCTAAGGGTGTTTTTGGGGCACAGGCTTTGGGCGGTGGCATGCTCTGCGCCAAGTTCGGCAATCACGCGCTGGGCTTCTTCGGCGGTGGTGCTGGAGGGTAGCGGTTTCCCAAACTGGACAGAGACGGGATAGTGGAATTTGAAGGGGAGACGCAGGCGGGGTGTGCCGTGGCGGTAGCTAAAGATGCTACCCCAAAGATTGTCGATGTGTGCGGGAATGATCGGGCAGCCGCTATTGCGGGCAATCTTTTCGAAGCCCTTGTTGAATTTCATCAGGCTACCGGTTTTGGTCAGTTCGCCTTCGGGGAAGATGGCGACGATGGCACCGGCTTCCATGGCCGCGCGGGCTTCTTTGAGAGAGTTGACGAGGGCGCGAGGGCCATCGGAGGTATGGATGGGAATACAGTCGGTAAGCTTGAAGAGTGGCTTGCACCATTTCCAGCTTTTGAAGACATCGCGCGAAACCAGGAAGCGGACGGGGCGCTGGGTGGCGGCCTGGAGAATGAGCGCGTCGGCATAGGCGGTGTGGTTGCAGATGAGCAGGGCACCCCCTTCGCGCGGCAGGTTTTCCAATCCTTGGAAGCGGATTTTATAGAGGCGGCGGATCAGGCGCATCAGCCAGAAGCGGACAAGGTGGTTGGGCAGGCGCAGGCAGGCGATGGTGGCGGGCAGCAGAGTGATGAGTGCGATGGTGAAGATGCAGCTTCGGGCGGAAAGACCGGCTTTTTTGGTGAGGAGGTAGAAGAGGCTGGATGCCAGAATCATGGCAGAAAACGAGAGAAAGCTTGATGCGCCAAACACCTCGCCGCGCCGCTCTTTCGGGATGCGCTGCTGGAGGAAGGCGTTGATCGGCACGAGGTACATTCCGCACGAGGCACCAATCCCGACGATCCAGAACTCAACCCAAAAGGGAGCGGCGGCTAGGCTCAGTCCGAGCGAGCCAATAACCACGCTGATGGCACCGACGGGAATCAAACCCACTTCGATGGTGTGTTTTGAAAAGTGGCCGGTCAGCAGGGCACCGATGCCAATCCCGATGGCGGCAAGCGGGAAAAGCATCGGGCTTTTTTCGATGGAGAGGTGCAAGGCATCCTGGCCAAAATAGATGAGTGCCTGCTGGAAAAAGGCCATAATGCCGCCCAGCAACACCAGACCCCAGATCGCCCGCCGCGACCAGGGATCGTCCTTGAGATTTTTCAGGGCGCGAGCCACATCGGGAATAATCCAGGGCGAGGATTTTGTGCGGGTTCCAAAGGCTGGAACATGGGCGATGCGGCGAGCGGCGAATGTGCCGACGAGGGCGAGCAGGAAGCTGCATCCCACGGCGTAGAGCGGGTGGAGATGGGCGTAGCCGATCAGCAGCGACGGCATGGCCGTACCGAGAATGGCGGCGGAATAGGTGGCAGCGGTCAGAAAACCGTTGGCCTTCGAGAGCTCGTCCTCTTTTACCAGTTCCGGAACAATGCCTCGCTTGGCGGGACCAAAGAGTGCGCTCTGGGTGCAGAGCAGGAAGAGCAACAGGTAGAGCGGCCACGCCAGTCTCGAAAGCAGTGTCGGGATCGCCAGAGCCAGAATGCCGATTTCCATCCATTTGGTGGCCACGATAATGTCGCGCTTGCTAAAGCGATCCGCCAGCGTGCCGGCATAGTTGGAGAAGAGCAGGAATGGAACCACAAACAGGATCGAGCAGATCGCCAGCACCGTCGGCAGGCTCCCTTTTCCTAAGATTCCAACCAGCGCGATCGCCGCCGTCATCTTAAATGCGTTGTCGTTAAATGCCCCGGTGAATTGGGCGATGTTCAGCCATTTGAAGGTCTTTTTCATGTTTTCCGCTCCAGAAAAGTTAAAAGTTATGTATACGCCCTATTGCACAGGGTGTGCCAGCGGCGGAGTTCGAGTTGTTAGTTGTTGTATGTCAGGTTGTTGTGGCTTCATGGCCAATGTGGATGTTTTTTAATTGATATACATTCAGTGTTTGTTCTATATTCACTAAATGAATATCTACTCTAACGGATGAAAAGGAGACC
The DNA here is from genome assembly GCA_015486775.1 of Kiritimatiellales bacterium. Lineage (GTDB taxonomy): Bacteria > Verrucomicrobiota > Kiritimatiellia > Kiritimatiellales > Pontiellaceae > Pontiella. The sequence goes on from WFRA01000193.1 coordinate 5,890, forward strand.
GAAGATGGAATGCCACGAAGTCGATTATGAAATTTTGGGGAATGATTTGCAGCTGGTGGAGATTGAGCTGGATCGCGGCGAGACGGTGATTGCGGAGGCTGGGGCGATGGCCTATATGGAGGAGGGAATTTCCTACGAAGCCAAGATGGGCGACGGATCGAAAGCCTCTCAGGGATTCATGGGCAAGCTGATGGGGGCGGGCAAACGGATGATTTCGGGCGAGTCCGTTTTTATGACCCACTTTACGAGCCAGGTCGAAGGCAAGCGGCACGTGGCTTTTGGCGCGCCCTATCCCGGCAAGATTATTCCGATCGACCTCGGCGAGCTGGGCGGTGAGCTAATTTGTCAGAAGGATGCCTTTCTTTGCGCGGCGCTCGGAACCCAGGTGAGCATTGCTTTTAGCAAGCGGATGGGTGCCGGATTCTTTGGGGGAGAGGGTTTTATTCTCCAGCGTCTGCTCGGCGATGGAAAGGTCTTTTTGCATGTGGGCGGAACGGTGGTTAAAAAGGAGCTCAACAACGAAAAGATCCTGATCGACACCGGCTGCATTGCGGCATTTTCACCATCGCTCGACTATTCCATCGAACGGGCGGGCAACATGAAGTCGATGTTTTTTGGTGGCGAGGGGCTCTTTTTGGCGACCATTCAAGGAACGGGAACCGTCTGGATTCAGAGCCTGCCCTTTTCGCGCCTGGCCGACCGGATCATCGCCAGCGCCCCCAGTACCGGCGGGGAGAGCAAAGGCGAAGGCTCCGTGCTCGGCACCCTCGGCAACCTGCTGGGCGACTAGTACACAGATTCGGATGAACGAACCGCGAATGGACGCTAATACACGCGAATTGACAAGGGTTTACAAAAACCACCACCACTGCCACCATTTGGGTTAGGAGTCATGCTTCTTGAAAAGGAATCCAACAAGCGAGTTTCCTGGGATTTTTGCATATTAGCGTTTATTTGCGTCCATTTGCGGTTCTTTACTGCGTTTTTTAGGTTAATTCGTGGTTTAAAAAAGGAGACCTAATGAACTCAGACTTTTTTAAGATGGTGGCGGAGGCGGCGTTCAGCAATCCATTTAGTGATGCGCGGATCGAGATTGACCGGCGGATCGTGGGAGCGCCGGAGGATGCGGGCTGGCACGAAATGCTGGAACCGTTGCTCCGGGCACTGGAGGAAAATATCCAGGCGCTGGAAAAGGAGGAGCGCCATCCGGCACGCCTCGGCGAGCCGGTGGCGGTGAGCATTCTGTTTTATGTTTTTCACCAGCACATGGAGCAATTCGACGCGCTGATCGAGGAGCAGCTGGCCGCCGGCGACGATTCGTGTCACGCCCCCTTCGCTTTCCAATGCTTGGAAACGTTGGTGGGCTATGGCTTCAAGCGGGCGGATGCCTGCCGCTTTGTGGGAATCTTCTACCAGATCCGCCGCGCCTACTATTTTATCTCGAAGGGGCTGGTGGGCGAAAGCGCCTGCATGAAACGGATGCGCGCGCAGCTTTGGGATAATATTTTTACGCACGAAATCTCGTGGTATGTCCGCTGCCTCTGGAACCGAATGGAGGATTTTTCCACCCTGCTGCTGGGTGAAACCGGCACGGGAAAGGGCGCGGCCGCCGCCGCAATCGGGCGATCGGGATTTAT
>WFRA01000194.1 GCA_015486775.1 Kiritimatiellales bacterium
CAAATGGTTTGTGTTGTTCAGTCATCCCGCAGACTTCACACCTGTTTGCACAACGGAGTTTGTGGCATTTCAAAAACGATATGAGGAGTTTGAGAGTCTTGACTGCAAATTGATTGGGATGTCAATTGACCAAGTGTTCTCTCACATTAAATGGGTGCAATGGATCAAGGCGGAACTCAATGTGGAAATCAAGTTTCCTATCGTTGCGGCCAACGATTCAGTTGCCATGAAGCTTGGCATGTTGCATCCAGGCAAAGGTACCAACACTGTACGAGCAGTATTTATCGTCGATCCGGAAAGCAAAGTGCGCTTGATCATGTATTACCCGCAAGAGGTGGGTAGAAATATGGATGAAGTTGTTCGCGCTGTCAAAGCCCTCCAAATATCCGACAAACAAGGTGCGGTTGCCGCTGGATGGCCAAACAACGAGTTGATCGGTGATCGGATCATTGTCCCACCAGCAACCAATGAAGCAGATGCCAAGAAACGTTCGGAGGAGTATGAATGCTTTGATTGGTGGTTCTGCCACAAGCCATTAGAAAAATAAGCCTAACAATAAGGCACTTCACCTGCCGCCATTCCGCTACGCTCCATGGCGGCAAGTGAGCTTTGTCGTGATGCTACGAGAAAAAATAACTCTGCGCTATAGTTACACATTCTGCGCGCACCTACTGGCACAATGGATCGCCGCGGCACGCTGACCAGCCGCGGAAACGTACATGCAACCTATCCGTAAACCGGACCATAGGTTGCGCAGGCGCGGAAGTCAGCGCCCTCGCGGTCGGCGGTTCCGAACGAGTTCCAGGCGGCCGGGCGGAAGATGTCCTTCTCCTCGACGTTGTGCATGAAGACCGGAATCCGCAGCATGGCCGCCAGCGAGATCAGGTCGGCACCTATGTGGCCATAGCAGAACGCGCCATGGTTGGCACCCCAGTTGGCCATCACCGAATAGGTGTCTTTGAAGGCACCTTCGCCAGTGATGCGCGGCGCAAACCAGGTCGTCGGCCAGGTCGGGTTGGTGCGCTCATCCAGAATGCGGTGGACCTCTTCCGGCAGTTCGACCGTCCAGCCCTCGGCAATCTGCAAGACCGGGCCGAGCCCCTTGACGAGGTTCACGCGGCTCATGGTGATGGGCATTCCGGCCTTGGTCACAAACTTCGACGACATGCCGCCGCCGGGGAAATAGCCACCGTCGGAGGGATGCCAGGTGGTGGCGTCGAGACACGCCTGCTTTTCTTCCTCGGTAATTTCCCAAAAAGGCTTCATGGCGGGCTGGCCGTCGATGCTTTGCCGACCGCTACCGTCGAGCGCCGTTGAACCGGAGTTAATCAGGTGGATGATGCCGTCCTTGGCCACGCCATCGAGCTCGTGCCCGGTCACCCGCTTGACGGCCTCCGGGCTCCAGAAGGTGCGCACATCGGAGAATCCCTGCGCGGTATTGGTCAGCAGGTGGCCGAAGATCATCGGTACGGCGTTGAACGCATCGTTTTCGGTGGCGACGATGCGCGGCGCGCGGATGCCGTTCCAGTCGAAGGAGCTGTTGGAGATGGCTTCGAGGAAGTCGCCGTTGGTAAAGGCATCAGTCCACTGGCGCTGGCCCTGGAAGCCGGCGGCGATGGCGTTATGCCCGCAGGCCTCCTCTTTGTAGCCGAGCTCTTCAAGTTTGTCGCTACCATACATCAGATCGCGGGTGATCATCGCCATCTTGATGGAATCCTCCCACTCTTCGTCCAGCTTCTCGCGGGATCGGGTGTGGGCTTCGTCGTTGTAGTCCTTGCCCTCCTTGCAGTTTTCCTTCACCCAGGCTAGGGCGCGTTCGAACTCCTCCTGGTCGTAGATCCCATCGCGCATGCGGTGGGTAAAGATGCTCAGGTCGACCACCTCGACGCGCATGCCCAGATAGTCCTCGAAGAAGGGCTGGTCGACGATCGACCCGGCGATGCCCATGGAGCAGCCGCCCATGGAGAGGTAGGACTTGCCGCGCATCATGGCCATGGCGAGGCCGGCCTTGGCGAAGCGCAGGATTTTTTCGGAGACATCGGCGGGGATGGAGGTGTCGCCGGCATCCTGCACGTCGCGGCCATAGATTCCAAAAGCTGGAAGCCCCTTCTGGGCGTGGGCGGCCAGCACGGCGGCGAGGTAGACCGCGCCGGGGCGCTCGGTGCCGTTGAAGCCCCAGACCGCCTTCGGCCGGAGCGGATCCATGTCCATCGTTTCGGAGCCGTAGCACCAGCACGGGGTGACGGTGAGCGACACACCGACATTCTCCGCATCGAACTTTTCGGCGCACGCCGCCGCCTCGGCAACCCCGCCGATGCAGGTGTTGGCCACCACGCATTCAACCGGTTCGCCGTTGGGGTATTTCAGGTTGGTCGAAAGCAGATCAGCGGCGCTCTGCGCCATGGCCATCACTTGGCCTTCGAGCGATTCGCGGACACCGCCGTAGCGGCCGTCGATGGTCGGACGGATTCCAATCTTTGGAAGTTTCGTGATCCAAGTTCGGTCGGTGGTATTCAATGCGGTCATGGCAATACTCCTCGGGTTGTCGATCAATGCCGCATTGAAGCACGGCCAAGACGAGTTTGTCTAACAATTTTGGTGGTGGTAGATTTTGCACATGAAGAGCACGAGCCGAGTAGCAAGCCTCCTTGACCTTTGCAAGGGGGTCGGGTAGTTTCCGCCCTCTTTCCACTAAGGAGCGGATATGCCAAAAATACAGATTATGCCTTCTATTCTTGCTGCGGACTTTGGTTGTTTGGCGGCGGATTGCAAGCGTGCGGCAGAGGCCGGTGCGGATCAGATCCATGTGGATGTGATGGATGGAGTTTTTGTGCCAAACATCAGCTTTGGTCCGGAGGCGGTTCGGGTGTCGGTAGCCGCAGTGTCTATTCCGCAGAATGTGCATCTGATGATTACGAAGCCGCAAAACTATATTCAGATCTTTGCGGATGCGGGATCGGATACGATTCAGATTCATGTGGAGTCGCAGTGCGATGTTGAGGAGACGCTGTCGGCGATTCGTGCGGCGGGCAAGCGTGCGGCCATTACGGTGAATCCGGAGACGCCGGTGGAGTCGGCTTTGCCTTTGGTTGAGAAGCGTTTGGTGGATGAGGTGCTGATCATGTCGGTGCATCCCGGGTTCGGCGGGCAGAAATATATCGCGGCGGTGGAGCAAAAGATTGCCGCGATTCGCCGCTTGGCGGATTGGGTGGACATTGCGATTGATGGCGGGATTGATGATCAGACGATCGTTTCGGCGACCGCGGCGGGAGCGAACCTGTTTGTGGCGGGATCGTATCTGTTTAGGCAGGACGACATGGCCGCCGCGATCTCCAACCTCCGGAAGGTCGCCGAAGAGCATTTTTGCCGCTCCATCCGATAGCCGCCCCCGATCAGAGCAATCCGTCGTGGCCACCCTTTTCGCGGAGGGCGACGACCATCTGCTTGATCTCCTGGGCGCGGTCTTTCGGGCAGACGAGCGTGACGCCCTCGGCCTGCACGACGATGAGATCCTCCACGCCGATAACCGCCGTCAGGCGATCCTTGGAATAGACAATGTTGCCGGCGGCGCCGAGCGTTTCCACCCGGCCGATATTGGTGTTGCCGCTTCCATCCTGCGGAAAGTGGCTCTCGAGCGCGGGCCAGGAGCCGACATCGTCCCAGGCAAAGGTGCCGCAGGCCATCACAATGTTGTCGGCTTTTTCCATCAGGGCATAGTCGACCGAAATTTTTCCAAGGGCCGGATAGGTGGCGTCCATCCCCTCGGCGATCCTCCCCTCCTTCGCGTAGCCCGCCAAGGTATTCATCAGCTCCGCCATTTCCGGGCAGGACGCGGCGAAGGCTTTTTCCAGGGATTGGATCGACCAGATAAACATGCCGGAGTTCCAGTAGAACTTTCCGGTAGAGAGATATTCGGAGGCGGTCGCTTCGTCGGGCTTTTCGACAAAGCGGACAGCCTTGCGGAACTCGACATTTTCCAAGGATTGGAACTTTTCGCCGGACTCGATGTAGCCGAATCCGGTGCTGGGAAAGGTCGGCTCGATGCCGATGGTGACGAGGATGTCGTTTTGTTCGGCCAGTTCCATCCCGCCCCGGAGCGTGGCGGAAAAGATGGGGAGGTCGCCCATCACCTGATCGGCGGTCAGGACGGCGAAGACCCCGTTTTCATCCTTGGCCTTCACCAGCGCCCCGCCGCAGGCGACGGCGGCGGCGGTATCGCGGCCGATCGGTTCGCCGACAATGTTTTCCGGGGGGAGCTGCGGAGCGGCGGCGCGGGTGGCGTCCACCAGGTCGGCATTGGTTACCACAAAAACGTTTTCCGGGGGCACCAGCCCCTCCAGCCGATCCACCGCCTGCGCGATGAGCGGCTTGTCGCCCACGAGCGCCAGCAGCTGCTTGGGATGTTTCGAGGTGCTCAGCGGCCAGAACCGCTCGCCCTTTCCACCCGCCATGATTACCGCATACCGTCCCGCCATGATCCATCTCCTTGTTAAAAACCAAATGCCGCGAAGGCGCCCCTATTCGACCACGTATTCGCCGGGCCGGTCGAATTCGTAGAGGGCGGCGGCGCGATCCTCGAAGCGGTAGCCCCGGATGCGGAGGTATTCGGGAACCGCATCGCTGGAAAGCTCCTCTTCGGTGAGCCGGACGAGTTCGAATCCTTCGTTTTCGAAGGCACCCCGGACCGTCACCTTCGCGCCGTCACAGGCTCTGATAACGAGCGCGGAGCGTCCCGCGAGCCTGACATTCTCCAACACGATCTCCTTGCCGTCGAGCACCAGCGTAGCCTCGCCAGAGACGGAGCAGCCGGAAACCTTTTCGCGGACTTCGGCGAGCGTCATGGCGAATGACGGGCGCAGCAGCACCTTGGGGCCGGGCACGAGCGGAACGCCGAGGATCAGCTCCTCTTCCGCCTCTTCCACAACCGCCCCGGCGGCGGCGAGGCGCATGCGCCCGGCCAGATAGAAGTCGGACTCGGCGGTGGCGGCGGACTCAGGCGGCCCGCCCGCCTCGTGCTTCGCGGCGGCATCAGCCAGATTGTTCTTGTTGGCGGAAAAGCTCCAACGGCGGTCGAAGATGGAGACCCCCACCTTTTCGTCCGGGCCGAAGAGCTTGGGCAGATCCTGCATCATGGTTTCGAGCCGCGTCGGCTTCTTGAAGGCGGTGCGGGATGCGTCGGCATATTTCGGGTTGACGAACTCGGCGATGATGCCCTGCGATTTTTCCAATATCCGGACATACGACGCCATGCGGATGACCAGCACATTAATGTTGCCGGGAAAGATAGAAAATCCCTGTTCATTGGGCACGTCGCCCTCGGGGCTGACGGTGGCGCGCAACAGCGGGTCGAGCTGGTTGTATTCCACGTTGAGCGTCAGCTCCCGGTCGCCCTTCACCAGCTTGGCCAGCCCGCCGACAGCCTCGTCAGGAATGCGGTTGACGGCGATGGAG
>WFRA01000195.1 GCA_015486775.1 Kiritimatiellales bacterium
ATGGACAGCAGGCGCATGCGTAGGTTGAAGCTCCGCTTCGACTTTCCCGTGCGGCACAAGACGAGGCAGAGCCTCATCCTACGGCCGATTGCACTGGTGCGCGAATCCGGAAAAGCCCGCCCGAAGGGCGATATGTTCAAATCGTTCTCGGCATCCACCAGGAAGATCTCGAACCAACCACATGCCGACCAGCGGCCCCAGGATCGAACCAAAAACCGCGCTGCTCACGGCAAGGCCTTTGGCCGCGGCATCCAGCCCGAAATAGTTTTCCAGAAAGGGCAATGCCCCGCTGATGATGGCGAGGTCGTATCCAAACAGGAACCCCCCAGCCGCCGCGACCAGCGAAATCAGATAGATATACGCCCCGCCGAGCTTCCCTTCTTCGTGTGGCTGGATCATCCCGCTCTCCTTTTTGATTAAGTCCCTATCGGACAAACGGCCTTGCTGTCCTGCGATTCCAACGCGGCGGTGAAGAGGCCGTGGCTGAGGGCGACCTCTTCGGGGGTGACGCACCCGGAAAAACGCGACGGTGGCTTGCCGTGTTCCAACTCTTGGAGAAATGCCGCCCACATCTGCAGGATGGAGTCGGAGAAGCCTGCCTCGAAGATTCCGCCGGTGAGCGATTTGTAGGCCATCTCGTGGCCCATGTCGATCATCTGCCAGGCCTGCTCGCCGCCGGTGTATTCCAGCACTTCGAGCGTATTGATCTGCTTGCTGCTCCAGCGGGCGGAGGTTTTTGTTCCGAGGATCTCAAGGTACCAGGTGTTCTTGTGGCCGGGGGAAATCCGCTGGGTCTTGATGGTCAGCGGGAAATCGTTCCCGTCCGCATCCTCGGCGGTGCAGAGCAGGGTGGCGTTGTCCCAGGTTTCGCACTCCGCCATGCCGCCCTTGCCGTCGGGGCGCTCTGGAACAATGTTCGACAGGACGGCCCGGACGTTTTTCGGGAGCCATCCGGCGCGGAAGGGCATGTGGCAGGCGTGCATGCCGAGGTCGCCCATGCAGCCATATTCGCCGTTGAACTTGAGCAGCCGCTTCCAGTTGATCGGCTTGTTCACGTCCATGTCGCTACAGTGCAGGAACCCGCTGTTGACCTCGATGATGCGGCCAAAGGCACCGGATTCGATCATGGCACCGATGCGCTGCACAGCCGGGAAGAAGGGCGACTCCGAACTGCACCGCACAAAGACATCGGGATGCCGCCTGATGCATTCCATGATTTGATCGTTGGCGGCCTTGTCGATCCCGAACGGCTTTTCGCCCAGCAGGTGCTTGCCCGCCTCGATCGCCGCGCAGTAGAACTCCGCGTGCAGGTTATGGGGCACGGCAATGTAGACCGCGTCCACCTCCGGGTTGGCCAGCAGTTCCGCATACTCCTTCGTAACCTGCCGCACGGTCGCAAAGTTATCCTTGAACCAGGCCGTCAGGGTTTCGTTCATGTCGCACACCGCCACGATTTCCGGGCGGACATCCATTTCGGTGAGGTGGCACCAGCGCGCCACCGCGCTGCCAAACTCGCGACCCATCAGGCCACAACCAATGATTCCAAATCGTACTGTTTTCATGATGCGTACCCGAGTTCCTTTTCGGTTTCGCCGATGGCTTCATCGATCATGTCCAGACCCTTCATGAGGACTTCGTCCTCCATGACGACGGGCGGGCTCATGCGCAGGATGTGCCCCGCCGGAATCCAGGCCAGACCCTTCTGGAAAGCCTTTTGGTAAACCAGCTTGCCGGCTTCGTCGAGCGGTTCTTTGGTCCCCTTGTCCTTGACCAGTTCGATGCCCATCAGGCAGCCCTTGGCGCGAACATCGCCAACGATTGGATGCTCCGCCTTCATCCGCTCCATGCGCTTGAGGGCGATTTCGCCGAGGTGGGTCGAGCGTTCGAGAAGGTTTTCCTCTTCGATCACTTCGATGCTGGCCAGGGCGGCGGCGCAGGCCATCGGGTTTCCGCCATAGCTGCTGGAAGCCGAAATGGACTCGAAGGATTCCTTGTATTGCTCGCGAACCGCGACGCAGGTGACGGGGAATCCATTACCGAAGCCCTTGCCCATCGTCACGATATCCGGCACCACGTCCCAATGCTCCATGCAAAGCCATTTGCCGGTGCGGGCGGTGCTGGTCAGCACCTCGTCGGCCATCAGCAGGATGTTGTGCTTGTCGCACAGTTTGCGCAGTTTCGGGAAAAAGTCGTCCGGCGGCATGACCGATCCGCCCCAGCCCTGGATCGGCTCGAGAACGAACCCGGCCACCTGCCCGCAGGTGCCCTTGTCCAGATACTCCTCGTAGAACTCGATATACTTGTCCGTGTCGATCGTGCCGTCTTCCTTCGTCCACATCGGGCGGTAGACATCCGGGCGCGGTACCATGTGGAAGCCGGGGGCGCGGGTCGGGCCATAGGCGGTGGAGCGGATGTGGCCGAGCGAGACGCCGCCGTAGGTTTTTCCGTGGTAGTCGTAGAAAGCGGAAATCATTTCGTGCTTTCCGGTGGCGGCGCGTAGCACGCGCTGGCCGGCTTCGACGGCGGTGGTGCCGGAATCGTAGAACTGGAACCCGTTCAGGTCGCCCGGCAGGATCTCGGCCAGCTTTTCCACCAGCTTGGTTTTGATCGGAGTGGTAAAGTCGTGGGCATTCATCAGCTGCCCCGCCATTTTCTGTATGGCCTCGACGATTTTCGGGTGGCAGTGACCCAGCGTGGTGACGTAGATGCCGGATGAAAAGTCAATGTACTCGTTGCCGTCCACATCCTTCATCGTGCAGCCATGGGCCGACTCGAAGGCGACCGGGAACAATTTCACCTGGCCGCTCAGCCCCTTGAAATATTTCGTGCAACGGTCGTGGTATTCCTTCGATTTCGGTCCCGGCGTCGCCGTTACCATGTTTGGAACCTTCTCCAGGTCCACATGCGCCCAGTTGTCGGAACTTGCCTTGATTGTCGTTGCCATAGCTACCTGTCCTCTCGTTTGGTTTAGCCCCGAAGCGGGGTGTGTTTGAAATTGTGAGATCATGTTCTAGTCTAACATCGGCGGGTCGTCAACCGGATAAGGGATTTTTATTGGCCCCAGCGCAAGAAGCCAGCACATCGTGTGGGCTGTAGGGGGGGGGG
>WFRA01000196.1 GCA_015486775.1 Kiritimatiellales bacterium
CAATAGATCGTGGGTACGTCGGTGTCGGTGGAATAGAAGGGATAGACCGAACCGGAGTGGCTGTTGATCTTTACCCAGGTTCGGTAGTAGCCGCGTGCGATCGGCTCGCCAACCCCTCGATCCATCCGGGCGGCATGGCTGGCGGACAAGTCCCGCAGGCATGCGCTACGCAGGCCTTCCGCCGGGTTCAGATTCGTTGTGCATACTTCCGTCTCCCCCGGTGTTTCGGAAAGGTTCCAACCAACGGGCTTTTCGCCGGAATACTCGAACCCGTCCTCGAACCTCTGCCGGTAGAAGGCGTTGTAGATGTCTGCCGTGCCGGAGCCAGCATTATACTGAGACCACGAATATTCCACCCTTCGGAATACATTCGAGTTGTAGATATTATCATAAATTCCAAAGCTTGGAACATCGATTCCGGCTCCCACCAGAAACGCCTCCTTGTATTTGGGGCTGCCGTTCGTGAGCGTTTCCACATCGGAGGAAGTGGGAATCTGTGCATATCCGCAAAGGTTGCTGTAGCCGGAAAAATGGAACATCACGGCGCAACGCTCGTCTCCGTCGTTGTCGAAAAGGAAGCGGTTGCTGCAGATGGTGTAGCAATTTCCAAAAATCTCCCGGTCGCTGGCATCGTTGTTCCAGTTGGGGAGGGCAATGCCGTTCGCATCTTCCTCCCCGTAGGAGGAATCGGTAAAGACAAAGTCGTTGGCGCAAACCACGACATTGGAAACCTTGTCACGGAAATCCAGACAGTGGCCAGAGACATCTTGGAACAGGTTGCTTTGAACCAAAATGCTGTGGCAGCCATGCGCGGCGTACAGCGAGTGGGCGTGGGAGTCGTGACCCATGGTGTCGAAGGTGCAGTTTTTGATGGAAATGTCGTAGGCGTTTTCGCCGTAGATGCTGATGGCACCGTAGTAGAGGTCGGGCATATTTTTGAACGTGCATCGGTCGATCCGGATGTCGTGGCAGTCGTTGAAACCCTGCCACGACGCGCTTTGCAAAAGGACGGCGTAGCCCGGACAAGAGCCGGTAAAGTTGAGGTGGAAGACTTCGATGTTGCGGCTTCCCCGGAGCCTTAACATGGTTCCGTCCGTCAGCACGGCACCCGTCGGGGAGCTCCCTTTCAGGTAAAGCCGGTGCGCTGCGTTCCCCCGATTTTCAAATGCCACATCGCCGTTGTCGTATTCACCATCCACAAACCAAACCGTTATGGGGGCGGAGAGCAAACCAACCTGCACCATGTCCCAAAATGCGGGGTCGGTATAGGCGGCGGCATGGTCGGCATCGAAGCCGGAACCGTTTCCCTGAGCAACCGGCGCAACAAAAAGCTCTGTGTCCGGATAGCTGTACAGGGAAAAGAAAAATCCGGGACTCGGCAAATCCGGCGGCGGAACGGCACCCACATCCTCCGCCGTGTCGGCCAGTATCATTTCATCATAGTAGGCATCGCCCGAAGAGCCGGTCTCGGAAAAACCAAAGGTCATATGCGTGATATTCTCGATGCTTCCAACCCAATCGGTCACCATTAGGTTTGGCGATGCGGTAAGATTGGTTTCGTTCACCCAGACCCGGATGGTGTTGGCGAGGGCATCCATTTCCCAGATGACCCCATAGGTCGAGCCAACCGCAATGTTCTGCATGATCGTTGCGGTTGTCGTGGAGCCGTTGCTGTAGCGCAGGGTCAAATCCCAGTTGCTTCCGTCCCACCTAAAGCCGACAGTTGCCCCGTCGGATTTTCCCAGTTCCGCATTTTCTGCGAATCCACCGTAGGCGTAGGCGCTACTCGCGGAAGCCGAGGGAGAACTCATCCGGACGGAAGTGCGGACAAAAGCCTTGGTCTTTCCTTCCAAGGAAACCGAAATTTCCCGGCCTTCATAGGTGGCGCCGTAGGTTCGGTGCAGGAGCCGCAAGCTGTTGTTGTAGGCATCGAAATAATACGCCAGGTTCCAAGCCTCGGAAGTGTCGAACCCCAGAATCGTGCCGCCGGTGCAGGTCGCATTTCCCGTAGCCCCAAGATCCGCCCCGTTCAAGTAGATCCCGTTGGTATAGTCACCCGAAGGAGCTGTGTTGAACTCGTCGCGCACGAGTACGGCCGCGTTCGCCCGCATCCCTCCCGCCACTAAAACGGTGAGAACCAGTCCTTTTATTCCGACATGCATATTTGTCCTATGTACGGGCGTGGCAGGTGGGGAAGGGATACTTGACCGGCAACATCACCAGCTCCAGAAAAACTTGTTCCGGTTGATCAAAGTGCTGTTCCAAAAAATGCGTTAGATCTGATGCTACCATCTCCCAGCGATTTCGCTTCTAGAATACTCTCCCTTATCGTTTTGTAACTATACAGTTATTTTGCGGAAAGTCAAATCGCTTTCCCAAAGTTTGGCCGCTGATTTCACTTGCACCGCCGGAGCAGTTTCCCCATATTCCTCCGATCTTCAGGGCAGGGTGAAATTCCCGACCGGCGGTGAAAGTCCGCGAGCCCGGGCTTCGGCAGGCAAGATGCCTGCGTTACGGGAAGCCGGGCATGATGCAGTGCAATTCTGCAACCGACCGTATAGTCTGGATGAAAGAAGATAATCGGACGCCGTGGCGTCGAGAAGAAGCCCTGAAGACATATGTTCTTCGGGGCTTTTTTATTGGGAAGGTGAATTATGAGCAAAGAGATATTTGATCCGATCGAGGATGTGATCGAGGCGTTTGGCCGTGGCGAAATTATTGTGATGACGGACGACGAAAACCGCGAAAATGAGGGCGACCTAGTTTGCGCCGCCGAAAAGATAACGCCGGAGGCGATCAATTTTATGATCACCCACGCACGAGGCTTGGTGTGTGTTCCGATGGCGGAGTCGATGCTGTCGCGCTTGGGCTTGAGCCAGATGGTTCCCGCCCATTCGACGGATAAGTTTTACTGCGCCTTCATGGATTCGGTCGATGTGCGCGAGGGCGCCACCACCGGGATCAGCGCCGCCGACCGCGCGTTGACGGTCCAGGCGCTGGTGGATGAAAACAGTAAGGCGGTCGACTTTATCAAGCCGGGCCACATGTTCCCACTCAAGGCGATGTCCGGTGGCGTGCTTGAACGCGCAGGGCACACCGAAGGCACCGTCGATTTGGCAAAAATCTGTGGACTCAAACCCGCCGCCGTGATTTGCGAAGTACTGCGCGACGACGGCGAAATGGCGCGCACCCCCGACCTGCGCAAGTTTGCCGACGAGCATGGCCTGAAAATGACGGCGGTTTCGGAAGTCGCCAAATACCGCTACACCCATGAGCAGCTGGTATTCCGCGAGCGGGCGGTCAACCTGCCGACCGATGCCGGCCCCTTCCGGCTTAAGCTCTACAACTCGGTGGTCGACAACAAAAATCATCTGGCACTGGTGTGCGGTTCTCCAGAGTCTGGAAAAACCCCGCTCGTGCGTGTGCATAGCGAATGCCTCACCGGCGACGTTTTCCACTCCATGCGCTGCGACTGCGGCGCCCAGCTGCACGCCGCCATGCAGGCGATCCAGGAGCATGGCTACGGTGCCGTGGTCTATATGCGTCAGGAGGGACGCGGCATTGGACTCGCCAAAAAAATCCATGCGTACGAACTTCAGGAACAGGGCATGGATACGGTCGAGGCCAACGAACATCTTGGATTCGATGCCGACCTGCGCGACTACGGCATCGGTGCCCAAATCCTCCGCGATCTGGGGATGACGAAGATTAATCTGCTCACGAACAATCCGGCAAAAATCAGCGGATTGGACAAGTATGGCATCGAGGTGGTCGAACGCGTTCCGCTCATGCTCCCCACCCACGAGCATAACGAAAAATATCTCGCCACCAAGCGCGACAAGCTTGGGCATATCATGGACTGATAAAATCCGAATTTCTAATCCCCAACCCGGCAGAGCCGGAACCACGTATTTTTTTGATCGCGAATCGCGCGAATCGCACTAATCTATAAAAAATTACTTTCCAACCCTCTTCCCCATTCGCGAGATTCGCGCGATTAGCGATCCAAAACTCTTCCGTCTGAGTACAGAAATGCTGTGTAAACATAATCGAATTTTGAAAGTAAGGCACTAGAACCGTCTGTAGGTAAAGTTAACGGCCAGCAGTTCGGCCACCTCGTCGTGCTCGTTCACAAACACGTGCGGCAGCCGGGAATCGAGGTAGAAGCAGCCGCCCGGTTCCAGGGGATGCGATTTCCCCTCGTATTCCAGCACGACCCTGCCCCGCAGCACATAGACAAACTCCTCCGCGTCATGGGAGAGCGCGGCGGTCCGCCCCTTCGGTATCTCCATGTGGAACGGGGACATGTATTTGTTTTTGTACGACCTAAACAGCGGGGTGTAGGCATACCCTTCGCCTGATTCAATCGGTTTACCGAGTGCTCCGCTTGAAATCTCGATGTTTCCGGCAAACGGCTTGCCGCCATCCTCCAGTCCCTCTTCTGAAAAGAACTGCCCAAGCTCCACGCCTAGCACCTTGGCCAGGGTTTCCAAGGTCGGGAAGGGAGGATAGCTTGCCGCCCGCTCGATCTTGGAGAGGTAGCCCTTGGTAAGCCCGCAGCGATCCGCCACCTCCTGCAGGGTAAGCCCCTTCTCCTTCCGGAACCTGCGCAACCTGTTCTCTGTGCTATCTGG
>WFRA01000197.1 GCA_015486775.1 Kiritimatiellales bacterium
GTTGGTCCGCTTCACGGCATTGACGGGGCAGACGTGGTGCCCGCAGGAGTCGATCTTGTCGGAGTCGATCCGGTTGTCGGTGATGTGGCCGTAGCAGACGACGCAGTTGGAGCATTTCTTGGGGTCGTTTACGGCCTTGACGGCGGAGGGCTTACGGACGCAGGAGGTGGAGCACAGCCCGCAGGACTGGCACTTTTCGGGGTCGATCTGCCAGGCGAAGCGCCGCCCCTGGGCGATGAATTCGGCATCCTCCGACGGCGGGGAAAAAACCCGCGCCGCAATGCCGCCGAGCGCGGTGATCCCGAGCAGGTTCCCGGCAATTTTTAGGTGGTCCCTTCGCGACTGTTTCATGGCGTCTCCTCCTCCAGCTCCGGGGGGTTCCACGGGGCGGGTTCGATAAATCCGTGGCCGAGCAGGGTTTCCGGCGCGTTCTTTCCGGAGTGCTCGAACAGTGCCTTTTTAAGCCGTTCGACCTGGTATGGCCACACTTTATTTGTGTCGATCATAAGCGAGGTAAGCGGGATGCGCTCGGTATGTTCCAAGATCCGGAAGTCCGCCGGGCTGGCATAGTCCACCGCGCAGTCGGCAACGAGGGCGTAGTCGCTGATGACGGCGGCATCGCCATGGCCATCGAGTAGCTCGCCGATGTTTTCGCCGCAGCTCGAATGGGTGTCGATCTTGGCGGGGTGGATGCCCCGCTGCTCGAAGAGGCGGAGGGCGGCCTGGTGCTTCTCGTAGCCATCCTCCTCTCCAATGAAGACATGCTTGCCGTCAAGTTCTTCCAAGGTCTGGATGGGGGAACCGGCGGGGACAATCACGCTGCCGGTCAGCCAGCGGTTGTCGTTGGGGTCGAGCAGGTCGGCGATGCGCTCGAAGCGGGTGCCGGTCTCCTTCTGCATCCGCAGGGCGAGCCAGGGCTTGGAGAGCACACCGTCGTATTTGCCGGAGCGGATGGCGTCTTCGAGCTGGTAGGTATCGATGAAATAGTCGAATTGCAGGACGACCAGATCGTCCAGCCGCAGCTCTTCCAAGGTTTGGGGATAGGTGCGAGCCGCAACGTCGGCCACGCAGGAGCAGGCGGTGTCGGTGCAGTAGATGTCGTTCACCGCGATGTGCAGCTCCAGCGGAACCGGCATGGGCGGGGGGACGCAGCCGCCGGACAACGCCATGGCCGCAAGGATGGAAATGGCTTTCAGGGTTCGCATTTGACGATATAGCCCTTGTTGGCGGCGAGGTAAATGTTGCCTTTGCTGTCGACCGCCACCGGAATGAACGCGCATCCCTTCACCAGCTCTTCGATGCCCTCGATGGGCGTGGCGTTTTTCCCGCTGGCATCGTAGATCTTGATGCGGGTGGAATCCTTTTCGACCGTCAGGATGCTTCCATCGGGGAGATAGGCGGCACTGACGGGGTTGCAGCATCCGTGGAAATCGTCGATGCCGCGACCGCGCTTGCCGAACTCCAGCAACAGCTTGCCATCAAGATCGAACTGCTGCAGCTTGAATGCGCCCAGGTTGGAGACGGCGATGGTGTTGTTCGGGGCTTCGCAAAAGTCGAAGATCCCGCAACAGAGCCGCAGCCCCTTCTTGATGCGGTGGGTCTCCTTTCCGGTTTCGGCATCCATGAATATCAGGCTACGTTGCGTCAGATCGGCCACGATCAACTTGTCGCCGACGATCCGTGCGGCCTTGGCCGACTTCAGGTTCTTGAGATCCATGGTTTTTATTTTTTTGCCCGAGCGATCGAAAATGCCGCACTGCACGCCGACGGGAAGCTGCACCTTGCGCATGCGCGCGCCCACCTTCACCTTCTTGGTTTTGGTCAGGGTCGAGAAGATGTGGATATTCCCCTGGGCATCCACCGCGATGGCGTCCGTGTTGGCCATGCCGGTTTCGAGCGTGGAGGCCAGCGAGCCGTCGGGATTGAAGAAGGTAACCTTGCCGTTGCTCTCCAGCACGCAAAGGGTGTCGTCCGCGCCAATGGCCAGCTGGCTGACGCGGCCGATCTGGCCTGCCCCGATCTGCCCGGCAACATGGTAGGCCGCCCCCGCCCAGGTTGAACAGAGCAGCAACGCCGCGAACAAAACCAAACCTCTCCTCTTCATATGCAGACCCTCGCCGATCCAATGGCTGGAAAAGCCAAACATAGAACCATCGGCGGATGTTCCGCGACTCAAAAACGATGCAAAAAACCGGCTTCCCCCCTATGCGATCCGCGATCAAGAAAAGGTTGTCTTCCGCTCCATGCCCCGATGCCCCTCCCCTATTGACATCCGGTTGGCCGAGGCATAGCCTGCGGGGAACTTTTGCAGGAGATGCCGAACATGGATATGGGAACAAAGCTTATGGTCTCCGTGCTGGCCAGCGCGATCGGCATGGGCTACATCGTCTACGGGCGGAAGCAGATGAAATCCTCCGCATTGATTGCGGGGATCGCCCTGTGCATCTACCCCTATTTTATCCCCGGCCTGTTGCTGAATCTTCTCATCGGCCTGGCCATCATGGCGGTTCCGTTTTTCATCTACGACTGACCCACCACCAACAGAAAAAAAACAGGCCAATACAGGGTGCATGGAATGGAATCGGAAATCGTAAGGGGCGTGCTTTTCGTCTGCCTGTTTTTGATGGGGCTCTGCGCGATCGAGCACCATTTCCGGCTGTCCCGCCTGCCATACGTCTCCTGGGTCGTCCTCTTCGGGATCGCCTACGGCGCGCTCGACCAAACCCTTGTCCCGGCGCTGCCCGACATCAAGCTCACGCCGGATGTGGTGCTCTACCTCTTCCTGCCCGTGCTCATTTTTGATTCGTCGCGGAAACTCGACCTCGGCACGGCGCGGACGGAAGCCCTCCCCGCCTTCCTGCTCGCCACGCTGGGGATCATCATCAGCATGCTGGCGATGGCGGTACCGCTGCGCTTCCTCACCGGGCTTCCATGGAACGATGTCCTCTTCTTTTCCGCCATCATGTCGGCCACCGACCCCGTGGCCGTGACGACGGTGTTCAAGCAGTTCCCCGTCCCCGAAAGACTTCGGACGCTCATCGAAGGGGAATCGCTCATCAACGACGGCACCACCATTATCCTCTTCATGCTCCTGAGCGGGAAGGTGCTGGAAAACAAGACCATCCTGCTCAACCAGGGGATCCTGTACTTCCTGCTCTCTATCGGCATCGCCATCTTGCTGGGCACCGCGATGGGATGGATCGGAGCCTTTCTGGTCCGGTGGTGGAAAGCGCTCGAAGAGCATTTCATCGGAACCCTGTTGCCCCTGCTCGTCGTCTATCTCACCTTCTGCCTCGCGCAGTCGCTACTCGAAATATCCGGCGTGATCGCGGTCATGAGCGCCACCTTCACAATGCGGATCCTCTACCGCCGCTTCCGCCCCGAAGACATTCCCGTTCAATCCGATATCGCCTTCTACGCCGGCTTCTGGGACTTCTTCGCCGAGCTGGCCAACGCCCTGCTCTTCTTCATGCTGGGGGTGGAAATCAGCCTCCACTACCACGAGATCAACTGGTGGGTCATGCCCGGCGTGATTGCGGCCATGCTGCTGGCGCGGAGCGTCGTCGTCTATGGCGCGGGCATCGCCTTTCGCCTCGTCGGGGTTCGCCTGCCGCTTCCGTGGCAGCATGTCCTCAACCTAGGCGGCCTGCGCGGCGCGCTCTCCGTCGCACTCATCCTGATGATTCCCGAAACGTATGCCTACCGCAACCTCTTCCTCTGCGCGGCCCTCGTCCTGAGCTTCTTCACCCTCATCGCCAACCCGCTTGCCCTGCGCGGCTACCTGAAGAAAGCAAAGCTCGATGCCTGACAACACGGAACAATCCTCTTCGGCTGCGGGTGCCTCCTACCCCGTTTACGCCAGCGATCCGGGCAGGGTCTCGACAAAGGCCTTGATCTCGTCGCGGATGCGGCGGAAGCCGTCGAGTTTCACCTCTTCCGGGGCGTCGGGCGGGGAGAGCCTGGGCGGGTCCTCGA
>WFRA01000198.1 GCA_015486775.1 Kiritimatiellales bacterium
GCGACCACGACGACACCGCCGCATTCGTCCGGGCCATCGCGGCCGCCGAATCCGGCGCCATTCTCGTTCCCGCGGGTCGCTACGTCATCACCGATATTCTCTGGATCGAGAAACCGGGAATCGTGCTGCGCGGGGAGGGACCGGACAAATCCATCCTCGATTTCCCGAAGGCGCTGGAGGATGTCCGCCCCAACATGAGCGCCACCACTTCCGGTCGCCCCACCTCGGGCTACTCCTGGTCGGGCGGGTTTGTCTGGGCGCGGGGAAACCTAGGGCAAAAGGCGATCTGTCCAATCCTTGGAAGCGCCAAGCGCGGCGACCGCTTCCTGACCCTGGGAAAAACGGACGGGCTCGAAGTCGACCAGCGCGTCTGCATCGAGCTTTCCGATGTTCCGGAAAAAACGCTCATCGACCACCTCTACAGCGGCGACCCCGGCGACACGTCGAAAATCACCAAGCCCGTCCACCTGCGCTTTGTCAGCCGCATCGATTCCATCCAGGGCAACCGGATCAAGCTTCAGCGCCCCCTGCGCACCGACATCCGCCCCGAGTGGAAACCCGTTTTGAAAACCTACCGCCCCACCGTGCGCGAGGTGGGGGTGGAGGGGCTGGGCTTCGAGTTCCCGAACCGTCCCTACGAGGGGCACTTCACCGAGACCGGTCGCAACGCGATCGCCTTCAACAATGTTTCGGATTCCTGGGTGCGCAATGTCCGCATCCACAACGCCGACTCCGGCATCTTTTTTTCCGGCAGCCTCTTCTGCACCGCCAGCAACGTGGTGTTCGGTTCCGAACGCGAGGCGAAAGGTGGATGCACCGGCCACCACGGCTTTTGTTTCGGCACCGACTGCCTGCTGGAGGAGTTCGACTACAAAACCCATTTCATCCACGACATTACCGTGAGCTACCTCAACGCCGGCAACGTCGCGAAAAACGGCAAGGGCGCCAACCTCTCGTTCGACCACCACAAGAAGGGCAACCACGAAAACCTCTTCTGCAACATCGATGTCGGCAAGGGCACGGAGATCTGGCGATGCGGCGGCGGGCGGTCGCTCGGCAGGCACTGCGGCGCGCGCGGAACCTTCTGGGCCATCCGCTCCGGCACCGATATTGGGTGGCCGCCCGGCGGGTTCGGACCCGACTCCATGAACCTCGTCGGTGTCCAAACCTCGGAAGAATCCAAGACCGATGCCCATGGAAAATGGTTCGAGGCCATTCCACCGGAGGAGCTTCGCCCGCCCGACCTCCACGCCGCGCAACTTGGGCGCCGCCTGGGGAGACAGTGCCCATGAAAAAAACAGTTTTCATTACGGGGGCGACGCGCGGGATCGGGCGCGAGCTGACGAAGCAGCTGGCGGCACTGGGGTTTCCGGTGTTTGGAACGGGGCGCGACGAAGCGCGGCTGGAATCGCTGAAGGCCGAAACCGGTTGCCTGGGCGCGGTGGCGGATCTTTCCGACCCGGGGCAGGCGGTGGAGATCTACCGCCGCGCCAGGGCCGCGCTGGGGCGGGTGGACATCCTCGTCAACAATGCCGGGCTGAACAACCGCAAGGCGCCGGTTCCGGAAATCGAGCTTGCCGATTGGGAGCTGCAGTATGCCGTGAACCTGCGCGCGCCCATGCTGCTTTGCCGCGAGGCGCTGCGCGACATGGCCGGACGCCGGGCCGGCCACATCGTCAACGTGGTCAGCACCATCGCCAAGACCGCCCAGCCCAACTATTCCATCTACTCGACCATGAAATACGGCCTGATGGGCTTCACGAAATGCCTGGCCAAGGAGGCGCGCGAGGTGGATGTGAAGGTCACCGCCGTCTATCCCGGCGGTACCGACACCGACTTCAGGACCGAGGAGCGGCCGGAATACCTGCTGGCCGAATCCGCCGCCAAGATGATCGTCCACTGCATCACCGCGCCGGACGACGTGGTGGTGCACGACCTCACCTACCGCCCGATGGTGGAGAGCAATTTCTAGTCCGTGCCGAAGCGGTAGATGCAGGTCTGGGCGTAGGTTTCGCCGGGGGCGAGTTCGGTGGTTGGGAATTCGGGATGGTTTGGGCTGTCGGGCCAGTGCTGGGTCTCGAGGCAGAAGCCTTCCTGCCGGTTGTAGACCGCGCCGCCCTTGCCCCCGATGTTTTCAAGAAAGTTCCCGGTGTAGAACTGCACGCCCGGCTCGGTGGTCAGGCATTCGAGCGTCCGGCCGCCACGAGGCTCCACCACCCTAGCGGCCAGTACGGGCTCGCCTCCTGCCGATTGGCCGAGGCAGTAGTTGTGGTCGTAGCCGCCCCCCTGGACGGAGGAGATGTTTTGCCCGATGGGGATGGGCTGGCGCAAATCCATCTCCGTGCCGTCCACCGTGCGGAGCTCGCCGGTCGGGATGGCGGTGTCGTCCACCACGGTGTAGCGTTCGGCGTTGATCTGGACAATATGGTCGAGGATGGAGCCGCCGCCGGCCAGGTTGAAGTAGCTGTGGTTGGTGAGGTTAAGCACCGTCTTCCGGTCGGTCGTCGCGCTGTATTCGAGCTTGAGTTCGTTCTCCTCGGAGAGGGAATAGGCCAGCTCGATCTTGAGCGTGCCCGGATAGCCCTCCTCGCCGTCGGGGCTGGCGAACGACATCCTGACCGAATCCCCTTCGATTTTGGCATCCCAGACCTTCTTGTCGAAACCCGCCAGCCCGCCATGCAGGGCGTTCGGTCCGTTGTTTTGGGCCAGGGAGTATTCCACCCCGTCGAGCGAGAACCGGCCCTTGGCGATTCGGTTAGCATAGCGGCCGCAGCAGGCACCGAAGTAGGGGTTGTCTTTGCCCAGATAGCCACCAAGCGCATCGAAGCCCAGCACCACGTCGGCCATCCGCCCCCCGCGATCCGGCACCTCGATCGACACAATCATTGCGCCATAGCTAGCGACTTTGACGTGCATCCCGCCGGCATTGGACAAGACAAACGCCGCCACCTCCCGTCCGTCGCCGGTTTTTCCGAAATATTCCTGTTCGATGCCCATGGTCGTGCTCCTTTCCTCTTTTTCCCCATGTTCCGTGCCTCGGTCGGCAACGTCAACTGTTCTTTTTGCCCGACCGGAAAAAGCGGGAAAATGTCTCCTTGACAAATCCGGAGCGGACGGGCAGTTTCAAATGGTTATACGTGCATAATAATTCATCGCGTCACGCAGTCAGGAAATGTCGAGGCAGATTGCGACATCCCTCCAATTATGACAGGGAACACCATATGAAACAGCGTTTGAAGAAAAAAGAGAAAGTGGTCAAGGGAATGCCCACGGCGGTGATAATCAGTATTTTGATCCATGTGGGACTCTTCCTGCTGGCCGGCATGTTCGTGGTTTTTACGGTGGTGAAGCAGAAGGAGGTGGAGTTTGCGCCGCCCAAGGCGGTGGAGCGTCCGAAGATGAAGCTCAAGAAGCCGAAGGTGAGGGTGAAAAAGTCTTCCAAGCCCAAGCCGACCACCCGCATCGTGACCCGGGTGCAGAAGGCGAGCATGCCCGACATCCAGCTTCCGGAAATGTCGGGCATGAGCGAGGTACTCAC
>WFRA01000199.1 GCA_015486775.1 Kiritimatiellales bacterium
AGACACGGGGTTGTTTTGAACTCATAATATTCCTTTCCTAAAAATTCAGATATTGCTTTTTCAATTGAAGAAGGTTGGGCCAATCCACGATTTCCACTTTGGCATCGGGATATTTCTTTTCCATCTTTTTCACCGCCGCCACGATCTGGCCGGGGGTCAGCAGGACGCAGCGCCACGCCTCCAGGCGGGTCGCGTCCCCCGCCTCGGAGCGGGCGTAGAGTTCATCCACCATCCGCTCGAACCGCCCGTCGCGAACCATGCTGACATGGCAGTCCTTCAACTGGAAAACGGGAACGCCATCCACCAGCCTAGGGGGCACCGAAAGATTGGTGCCGAATCCCTGCGGGTTGAGACGGGCGGCCATTTTGAGCCACGGATCATCCAGCCGGGTTGAAATATAGAACGCCGTATGCCGATATCCAAAGCGCTTTCTCACTGCGGACGCATACCGTTCAAACTCCTTGAGGCCGCTGGACTGAATGCGCCCGGTGCGCACTCCCGGCTGGAGGTAGTATGGCGATACATAGCCGGTGCCGTCGCTCTCGATCCCGAAAAAATCCTGTTCGGTACGGGTTTCCACCATGTAGCGGAAGGCGTGGGGAACCCGCTCGTTCAAAATGGGATTGATGCACCAGTTGAGCGGAATCTCGCCGCGGGCTTCGTCCCGGTAGATCGAGACCGCCGCCTGGTTCAGCCAGGCTGAACCGTCGTAGTCCATCATCATGAAAGCGATATAGGTCGTTCCCGGCTCCAGCTTCATGGAAGGAGGATAGCTCCACTGGCACCGCTCCTGCGGAATCTTCGGCATATGCTGGAAAAACGAGGCGTTGGCGATTCCAAATGCGGCATCCGCGTCGTTCACCATGTTGTAGGAGGTGAGCAGCTGGACAAAGTTCCACTCGCCGGGAACGGCATCGTGCGGATTTCCCTGCGCCTTGGTGTACTTGATCCACCACGGGATAAACCCGCCCACAACGCCAAACTTTCCATCGCGCTGTTCGTACGACCACTCCAGGATATCGTTCCAGGTCCCGAAATCCGCACCGATCCGCTGGCCGGGATCGTCGGAGGGCGCCGAGTCGTCCCAGGGATACAGATCGAAAAAGACCGCGCGCTTCGCCACCCAAAAATCGGCGTTGTAGAATCCGTTGTTCTGAAAAGCCGCCCGGTCGCCCAAGCGGCTGTACAGCTCCTTTCCGTAAATGGATGACTCCCAGCTTTCCGGCGTTTTCCAAAGTGAAGCATCGATGTCGTACCACATCCAATGGGGATTCAGTAGCTTGCGTTTCATGAACCGCTTGATGGCGAAGCGGTAGACATCGTTCTTGGCGGAACCTCGGCTGGAAAAGGAGATCCCGTCCAACTCAATTTTCTTTTCCTTGCCCCGGAACACGCCGGAGAGATCCATCTCCACCTTTAGCCCGGAAAACTCCTTTTCGAACCAGGCCATCAGCTTTCCGCCCGCCAGCGAATCGGAGACCGGCAGGAAATTCTCCGCCCCCGCCGCCATGAAGGCCACGTTCAGGGTGGCACCCACCGACACATCCCACCGCACCAGCCCCTTGACGTCGTCCCGGAAACAATCCACCACCTCGGCGAGCGTTTCCAGCTGCTTAACGGAAGCGACCCACCCCTTCTCCTTGAGATAATCGAGCCAGAATGCGTCCAGATCCGTAACCGGGCGGCTTGAGCGATCCGGCTCCGCGCTATACTTCGATTCCAGATCGAACAACGAAAGGGCGGTCAGCAGATAGAGGCGGGGTTGCTCGCGGTTCACGATGCCCTGGAGCGAGGTGAGCATATAAATTATATCCGCACGATATTGCGTATTGGTAATCCCGGCGGACTCGAAATAGTTCCAGACATCGAACACCACGACCGGCTCCGAGGGCGTCGCCGACGGAGCGGTCGCCGACGCGTTCCCCGCCAGCGGGCATCCCCACAGAAGCAGGATCAGCAACCCTGTTGTTTTTAAACTAAATTTCATCAATCAGCCTGTTCGACGGGGTGTTAGTAGTGCGGGCTCTTGGGCCGGGCGGGATAGGTGCGGGTGCAGGTTTTGTCCATATAGTTCCCGACGGAGAGTTTCCTGAGGTTTTCCATGTTTTCCAGCAGCCACTTCTTCGAGCTCTCCACGGCAACGACCTCCCCCCGTTCGTCCGTCACCACAATCAAGTGGCCGATATATTTTTCTCCATGATCCGTTCCGTAGTATTCGATGGAGTAGTTTTGCAGCACCACCTCCCGCCCGCTGCGGAATTCATAGAATCGTTGGGGTTCCTTGGCCGGGTTGAAATCCGTTTCTTGGTGGTCGAGCAGGATGTACCGGGCATTGCTCCGGCTGCGCTGCTGACCAACCACGAACATTTCGACATGCAACTTGTGGTTGTATTCCCCCGGGCTGGTCTGCTTGATCTGAAAGCCGTAGTGCCCCCGCTGCTCGGGGGGACGCGCCCACGCCGTGACATCATAAAACCCCCCTTCGAAACGCACCGTCGTAAAGGTGTTCAGGAAGTTGATGTCCAACGTGGGCGGATGGGCCAGCTCGGCATATTCGCGGTCTTCGGCCGAGAGTTTCCGCATCGGAACTTTGCACGTTTTCCCCGCGGCGTTTTTCAGCACCAGCTTTCCTCCAAAAACATTCACGAATTCTGCTTCTAGGGTTCGGCCATCGGCGAGGCACCACGTCCGCATTTTCTCTTCGGCGGCCTCGGTGACCTCGGCGGAAGGCGACGGTTCAGCGGCATCCGCAGTTACCGTGCCGGCAGGCAAATCATAGTCGCGGAAGACCGGCCCATTGGTCAGACAAATTTCCTCCACGGGCTGCTCGTTGTAGATCATGTCCAACTGGTCGTGCGAGAGCTCGGAGGTTTTAAAAGCCGGAAGGATCGGGCCGCCCTGACGGTTTTTCGGATACTCCACCCCCTTCACTTCGACCGCCAGGTAAAAGCAGGCCACCCCGCCGTTGTCGCCGATGAGAACCTCCATCGGTAGCGGCTCGCCGGCCTTGAGGGTGATCCAGTCGCCCACCACGGAGAGGAAGTTTCCCATGTAGTATTTGCGCGTGTCTGCCGAATCCGACTCCCAGAGGTTTCCGATGATGGCATGGTCGAGCTGCTGCCACGGCCAGTCGAATGCGAGAACCAACTCGCCATTCACCCGCACCGCCATGAATTCGTCGGCCATGCCCCAGAACCGGAAAGTGATGTCGTCCTTGTAGACCAGCTGGCCCTTGTAGTGCGCCATCCAGAGGGCACCGATCGATTCGTCGGCACCGAACGCGGCCGGGGCGGCGGAAGAGAGCATGACCGGAATCACAAAATTCGTTGCATAGAGCTTTTTGGGCGAGCGGTAGTAGCGCGCGAAGACGGAGGTGTCCCAGCCCCTTCTCAGGAACTTGTTGATCAGCGCTCTCCACTCGAAACCCTCCGTATCCACGGAGAGGGTGTTGCCCTGCCGATCCAGCTTGGAGTCGTAGTATGTGCCCACAAAGTCGCTTCCGATGCTTTGCCCGCTTCCGAATATGGTTACATCGTCGAGGTTGGGCATCATGTCGAACCCGCCAACCCCGCCCCCGAGGCCTTCGCTCACGCCGGACATTTCCGGAAGCTGGATATCGGGCATGCTCGCCTTCTGTACCTTGGTCACGATGCGGGTGGTTGGCTTGGGCTTGGAGCTTTTCTTTATCTTGACCTTCGGCTTCTTGAGCTTCATTTTCGGGCGTTCGACCGCCTTGGGCGGAGCGAACTCCACCTCCTTCTGCTTCACCACCGTAAAGATCACCAGCGTCCCGGCCAGAAGAAAGAGCCCCGCATGGATCGCAATGCTCAGTAGCACCGCGCTGGGCATCCCCTTGGTCACCTTCTGTTTTTTCCTGGAACTCCGTTTCATCCTATCTACTTCCCGTTCGCATCCTGTCAGGCTTCGGGCGGGAAAACCAGCGCATTTATATGCCCGGCAACCCCAGCCCCCGCTTCCACACGCCACCGAAGGGAAAGAGTGCGCCTTCCCCGGGAAATGAACAACCTACATAAACGAATATGTTTTCCCAATTTACGAATCTCCCCGCCAAACCCTTTACTTGGGCACAATCTGGATTGAATGGGTTACCGGCACGACGGCCGCCCGAACCCGCGCCGCATCCTGCGCGTTGCGTTCCAGCAGTTTTTGCCTCAGTTCTTCGGTCAGCTCCATGATTTCCCGATCCTTGGAAGTCTTCCCCGCCAGCGCGGGAAAATGGGTGATGATCCCCTTGATTACCAAGGTCTCTCGCGCCTGCTTTTCGGCCACCAATTGCTCCAGGCGGCGGAAGGATTCCGAAAAGGGATTGTCTGGAAACTCCTTGGCCAGATTAATTCCCGCCTCCAACTCGGCCTTGGAAAAAACCTTCGTTGCCGCGCCCCAGGAAACCTCGGCTATCGGCTTGGACAGGTTTTCCACCACCAGCATGTAGCGGTTGAGATCGCGGTTGAAGGGGATGAACGGCAGAATCGAGCGGGTGTCGGCGGGGAAGCAAAATGGATAGCGGGTGCTTTCGATCTCCACCGTGCCCTTGGCGGAAGAAAGGATGCGATGCCCCTCGGTGGCCGTAGCGCCACCGGCCATGTCGACCGTGATGGTGCCAATGTTTCCATCCAGCCCCATGGCCTTGAGGAAGGCGTAGGCCATCACCAGGTGCCCGTTTGCATCCGGGTGGACGCCATCGTGGCTGCCGCATACACTGTAGTCCGCGCCAAGCGTGGCTTTTGCATTGCGCATCACCTGCATCATGAACGGATGAAGCCCCGCATAGATAAATCCATTCTCGGAGGCGACTTCCTTGGCAATCCCGCTCAGCCGGGAAA
>WFRA01000200.1 GCA_015486775.1 Kiritimatiellales bacterium
CTCCATCCTCATGATGCTCGGCGCGTGGTGGCTCTACAAGGCACCGACCAAGACGCTGATGGATTTCGGGATGATCCTAGGGGCGCTGACCATCAGCGGGCTGGCAGGCATCTTCCTCATCGGCATGCTCACCCGCCTGGCCGATTCCCGCGCCATCTGGGCGGGCATCGTCTGCAACATGCTCTTTTCCGGCTACGCCCTGCTTTCGGACAAGCACATGCTGCCCGAATCGCTCTGCGTTCCGTTCGACCTCTACTACACCGCCATCGTCGGAAACTTCATCACCATCCTGGTGAGCGTGTTGGCGGCCAGATTCATCTGGCGCACGCAGCGAACCGACTTTGCCAACCTCACCGTCTGGGACCAGGACAAGAAACCGCTGGTCTAGGAGCCTAAAACCATGAAACCAACTTGTCTTAAAAATACAATATTGCCTCTAGTGGTTCTCTCTCTGGTTATTTCTTGTCGATCCCAGACCCTAGACTGGTCGTTCGACGCAAGGCCGGTTTCCAAGGATTGGAACATTGTGGATTGCACAGCCGTGCAGACCGAAAAGGTGGATGGTTTTTCTGGAAGCGGAATCCGGATCGGCACGAACGGATTCTACAAAACCGTTCTCGACCGCGCGGCGGAAGGTTCGGAGATCACGCTCTCCGCCTTCGTTTTCCCGACCGCTTATCCGCCGGAAAAGCTGGGCAACAACATACTCTCCGCGTCCAGCTCGCGGGAGCCGAAAAAGATGCTCTACGCGCTGCGGATGCAGAACAACCGGCTGGAGCTGGTTGTGTTCAACCGCTTTGCCAACGGCTCGCTCCATTACCGGAGCGTGGTATCCAATATTCCGGTTCCCCTGAACCGCTGGACGCATGTCTGCGGGGTGCGCGATTCTCAGGGGCTGCACCTCTATATCAATGGAATGGCGGCGGGTGCAAGGAAGCTCGCGGGAACATTGGAACCCGCCGACACCTTCCACATTGGCACCGAGGTCGATCCGCAGCGGCGCGACCGCCGCTTTTCCGGGATGTTGGATGGGGTTTCGGTACGCTATGCCGCGCTGGATGCCAGGCAGGTCGCGCGGGCGTTCGCCGCCGTCACGGCCACGCCCTCGCCGGTGGAGGTGGATGGCGATCTTTTCTACCCGCTCCGCCTGCCCGCCCCTTCTCCCGAATTCCCCCATGCCCCCGTCCGGGTGGATATTGGCCTGCAGTTCCTGCAGGACTGCCTGGATCGGGAACGGGATCTTGCCGCCGATCATCTGGACGTGGTCGCTTGGAACCGGCGGAAAAACCGCCCGATCGGTACGGAGGTGGAATGCCGGGTTTCCAGCGACCTGCACACCCGCAGGGCCTCGGTCGGTTTCCGCCGGATCGGTGGCGTTTCCGACTATGCCCTCCGCTTTTCGGCCAAGCAAAAACCTTTCGGTTCTCAGAAGATTCCGCTGATCGGCGCGGGCGAACCCCTTTCGGTTGGGCGCACGGATATCGGGGCGGATCTGGGGCAGGGGCTGGCCGGTTATCCGGCCGTGGTGGATTTCGACGGCGACGGCGACAAGGATCTGCTGGTCGCCTTCGTTATTCCCCGCCGGGTTTTCTTCTACGAAAACATTGGTACGGATCCGAACGGCGATCCGATCCTGAACGCGCCGAAAATGATCTGGGGCGGCAAGTCGCTTTTGAACTTTGATATTTCCCAATCCCCGGACGGAACCATCTCCGCCCTCTCCGCCAAGCGCACCAAAAAGAATGTATGGGAAAAAGGGGAACATCCCGCAATCCTGCTGGATCGCTGGATCCAGAAAGACGGACAGCTTGAATGGGCGGAGAGCGTGCCCGTTCCCGGCCTTCCGGCAGGATGCGAGATTTTCGACCTGGTCTTTCAGGATGCAGACGGCGACGGCGTGAAGGATCTGCTATTGGGTGTCCAGGAAGGAACCTGGTGGTGGCCGGACGGAATCGACCCGTGGAACAAGGGCAACGGATCGCCTAAAATCGGCTATGGAAAGGGATACGACTCCCAAAACCGCTGGCTGGGAAACGCCCCGACCGGCTCGGTCTGGCTTGCCTTGAACAGCGGCACGACGGAAAACCCCTCGTTTGAAAAGGCGCAAATCCTCGAGGCGGGCGGCCAGTCCATCAAAATGCCGACCACCCAGATTTCGCCCTGCCTCGTCGATCTCGACAAGGATGGCCGCCTTGACCTGCTACTGGCCACCGGGGTCGACAAGATGCTGGCCTTCCGCAACCGCTCGAAAAACTTCCAATCCCCGGAACTGGAGCGGCCGGTAAACGCCCTGCGGGACTCTTCCGTCTCCAAGTGGAGCTATTTCGACAGCCGTTTTGAGGTCTGCGACTGGGACGGCGACGGGAAGGACGAGATCCTGGTCTGCTCCAACCCCGGCGTGGTGATGAAATGCGAAATTATCGACGGCAAGCTGGTTGAAGAAAAGATACTCCAGTGCCGGGGCGGCAACCTCTGGGCCGATTCGCTGGTGGTGCCGGACGTGGTCGACTTCAACCGCGATGGAACCTGGGATGTCGTCATGGGCGATGCCTCGGGCTATCTCAACTTTTTTCCAAACACCGGAAGCAACACCGAACCGCTTTTCAAAAAGCGGGTACGCCTGAAGAGCGGATGCGCCGTATTCCATCCGGTGGCCGGCTACAGCGGCTCCATCCAGGGGCCGGAAGAGGCGCGCTGGGGCTACCTCGCCCCCACCGTCTGCGACTGGGACGGCGACGGGAAATACGACATTGTCGCAAGCGACATTACTGGCTATCTCTACTGGTTGCCCAACTTTGCCGAGAAGCCCGGTGGCTGCGCGCTGGGCAAGCCTGTTCCGTTGGAGGTCGATGGCTGGCCGCTGAAAACGCGCTGGCGCACTAAGCCCGCCATCTTCCGCGAACCTGACGGCTCCCCCTTCGTCGTCACCTCCGACCCAGAGGGTTTTCTGGCAATGTACAAGCGCGATTGGATACAGGGATCCTCCGCCCTCAAGCCCGCCGAACGGCTTAAGTTTCGGGATGGCCGCGAGATCAAGATCGACTCCATTTCCGGCTACAACGGGCGCAACAAGCTACTTGCCGCCGACTGGAACGGCGACGGGAAAACCGATCTCCTCATTGGCCAGACTAGGCGAAGCGGAGTGAGTCAGGAAAAGCGCTTCGACCTGCCAAGAAGCGGAAATGCAACGGTGGTTCTAATGCTCAACACCGGCTCCAATACCCATCCGGTATTTGCTAAACCCGAACCCCTTTTGCTGGCCGACGGCAGCGAGCTGGCCTTTGGAACGCATTCTTGCTCCCCTTCCGTCTTCGACTATGACGGCGATGGCCGCGACGACCTCTTCGTCGGCGCGGAAACCGGGTTCGTGCACTGCTTCAACC
>WFRA01000201.1 GCA_015486775.1 Kiritimatiellales bacterium
CACTACAAGTTCAGCTATACCTCCATTGTGAATGGCAGACCTGCCGACATCCTATTGGACGTAATGGAAGAGGAGTACCTCTATCCGGAAACCATCTCCGCACCAGTAACGACTCCGTTTGCCATTCCCGAAAATCAGATCGAGGTACAGGTTCCAACCATTGGAAACCTTATCGCCGATAAGTTGACCGCATTTGCGCCCAAAACCATTGGTGTGAAATATTCGCCCAACTCGTCGCTGAAAATCCTCAAGCATTGTGCAGATATTGGTGTGCTATACGACCATTGCGAAAATATGGAAGAGTTGCATGCCGCCTATGAAGCCATCTGGCCGGTAGAGAATTCCTATCGGGAAAACGCCTTCAGCCGGGAACAGGTTCTCGACGATACCATCGAAGCCGCCCGCCTCATCGGCATGCTCGACCTGAAAGGATGTCCCGACTCGGAAGAAACCATAATCCTGAAGGCGGGCATCAAGCAACTCGACAGCCACATCATTGGTCTTCATTTCAGTTTAAACGAAGCGAAAACCTGTGCCGCCAAGGCCGCTTGGCTGGCAACCGCCCTAAAACAAAACAGGATGGCGAAAATTCCCCGATACAACATTGCAGAACTCCAAGATCTGGCCACCACTCCGCTTCCCGGTGGGTGGGCTCCACTCAACCGCCTGAAGGCCGGAAGCCCCAAAGCCTATTTTTATTGGCTGAAAACAGTTCTGTGAATCAGATGAAGGTAGTTCTTAAATATGCAGGGAAGTGGCTGCATTTCCAATGTCCGGAAAAGGTGCTGCGCACGGAGCGGGTGGAGGAGGTGGTTCCTTTGCTGCGCGAGGCAGAGGCTTCCGGATTGTTTGTTGCGGGATTTATTTCGTACGAGGCGGCACCCGCTTTTGACTCCGCGCTGAAGGTTCAGCCTTCGGAGGGATTCCCCCTGCTGTGCCTCGGCCTGTTCCAAGCTCCGGAAGTACTCGATGAAATTGAAGCGGGAGGGCGCGGGTATGAAGTCGGGGCGCTTGAACCCTCCGTTTCCAAAGACGCTTTTGTTGCGGCGATCGGCCAGATCAAGGAACGGATCGCGGAGGGCGCGACCTATCAGGTCAACTATACCTATCGCCTGAATGCCGGGTTTTCCGGCGATGCGTGGGCCTTTTTCCATGAGCTGGTGAAAGGGCAGAAGGCCGAGCACGCCGCATTTGTCGATACGGGCGACTTTGCTATTTGCTCGGCCTCGCCGGAGCTGTTCTTTAGCTTGAAGGGGGGTCAAATCTTGGCGCGGCCGATGAAGGGCACCGCACCGCGTGGCCGAACCTTTTCCGAGGATTGGAAGCAGGCGGAGGCGTTGCGGGTATCGGAAAAGGATCGCGCCGAAAACATCATGATTGTCGATATGATCCGCAACGACATGGGCCGGATCGCGATTCCGGGGAGCGTCGAGACGCTCAGCAAATACGACGTTGAAAAATATCCGACCGTCTGGCAGATGACTTCGACCGTTGCAGGGACTGTAGCTGCGACGCCCTCGTCGCGTTTTTCTGCGCATGATGAGCGCGACGAGGGCGTCGCACCTACGTTCGAGAAAATTTTCAAGGCGCTGTTCCCGTGCGCTTCGATTACCGGGGCACCGAAAGCGGAGACGATGGAGATTATCCAAGGTTTGGAACACACGTCGTGTGGGATTAAATCACCCCGAAAGATCTACACGGGAAGCATCGGCTTTCTGGCGCCGACGGGCGAGGCAAGCTGGAACGTGGCGATCCGCACGGCGTTGATCGACCGCGGGGCGGGGACGCTGGAATACGGCGTTGGCGGAGGAATTGTGTGGGACTCCGAGGCCGCAGCGGAATACGAGGAGACGCTCACCAAGGCCAAGGTGCTGACCCAGCCCAGACCGGAGTTCCAGTTGCTGGAAACCATGCTCTGGGAGCCGGAGACGGGAATCTTTTTGCTGGAAGAACATTTGCAGCGGTTGGCCAAGAGCGCCGCCTATTTCGATGTGCCGTTGGATCAATATGCGGTTTTGCAGCAACTGGAAGGGAACTATCACACTTCCGGAAGTGTGATAAACCGGGTTCGTCTGCTTGTTTCGCGGGATGGGCGGTTCGAGGTGCAGGCCTTTCCGCAGAAAAGCGACGGGGACGTCGCTTCTACGAAGGAGAAAATCTCGATTGCGCTGGCGAAGGAGCCGGTCGATTCGCGGGATGTCTTCCTGTTCCACAAGACGACGCACCGGGCGGTCTACGAAAAGGCGAGGGCGGATTTTCCCGATGCCGATGAGGTGGTTCTCTGGAACGGGCGCGGCGAAGTGACCGAAGGCACCATCGCCAATATCGTGATCCGTAAAGAAGGGAAACTCGTCACGCCGCCCGTCGGGTGTGGCCTGTTGGCCGGTACCTTCCGGGAGCATCTGCTGGAAACCGGTGAGATTGAAGAGGGCTTGGTTTCTATCGGTGACCTCAAAGCCGCCGATGAAATCTTCCTGATCAACTCCGTCCGCCGCTGGCGGCGGGCGGAGCTTTTGCCGGGGGGCTGAGGTGCCAGTATAAGCGCACATCTTAAAACTTTGCATCAGAAACCATCCACAGATTTCACAGATTACTCAGACGAAAAGAGAATCTGCGCATATCTGTGCAATCTGTGGATAACCCGCTCTATAGAGAAATAAAACCACGGGCGGTAGATACGAAAGTTTAATAAATACAGAGTACTAGTTTCCCGATTCGTGGATGTCGAGCACGCCGTCGAGCAGGAGGTTGGCGAAGACGGGGCCTTCGTCGGTCATGGTGACCCAGAGGAAGTGGTCGTACTGGCCTTGGGAGACGCCGCCGAGCTCGCTGCCGCCGCCAGTGGTGGCGAGGGTGATGTAGTTCATGCCGCCTTCGCCACGCCCGGAGAGGTTGAAATGGTGGGTGTGGCCGGCAAAGACGGTATATTTCCTGCCCTGGAGCAGCTTTTCGATATCCAGCCAGCGGTCGAAGGCTCCCGGCATCATCTTCTTGCTGTTCCGCAGGTTCCAAAATGGATGGTGCAGGAAGACAAAGGTCCAGCGTACCGGGCCGGCTTTCTTGAGTGCCCGCTTCAGGAAGACCAGCTGCTTTTTGTGCTCCCCGTCGAAACGGTTTTTGGGATTGTCGATGTATTGCGAGTTGAGGATGACGAAGAGCGCCCCGTTGTATTTGAAGCTGTAGTAGGTTGGACCAAAGCGCGCTTCCCACTCGTCGACCAGCTTCGGGTAGGATAGGTCGTGGTTGCCTGGCACGTAGAAGAAGGGCATCTGCAGCTGCTGCACCATGTCGTCGAACTCTTCCCATTCGTCATACATTTCGTCCTCGTCGCGGGTATATCCCTGGATCAGGTCGCCGACGCTGATGACAAATTCGGGCTGCATGAGGTTGAGGTCGTCGATGGCCTCTTCAAATATGCCGTCGCGTGCGCCGCCGGTGCGGTCGCTAACGATCGCGAACTGGAAGTTTTTTGGATCGTTGTTGGCCTCTAGGCTGGTCCAGGGTGTTTTGCTGGAGTGAAAATTTTTGACCGGAAACGAAAACGGGCTCTGCTTCTTTTCGGCGGCAAGGGTGGTTCCGCCCAGAAAGAGAACGGCCAGGAAAAGCGGGAATGGTTTTTTCATAATACACCTCTATGTTTTCCAATCCTTGGAATATTCCAAGGATTGGAAAACATAGAGGTGTATTATGAAAAAACCATTCCCGCTTTTCCTGGCCGTTC
>WFRA01000202.1 GCA_015486775.1 Kiritimatiellales bacterium
CCCAGAAACAAAGAACGCGACGGGGACATCGCTACGCGCTGGACACGCTCCTTCCTTCCCGGCCCTCCTTGTGTTCTGAGCGCCTTTTCGCGGCCATTGGATTCCTCGCCCCGCTTCCCCGCGGCAAGCCGAAGTCGAAGCAGAGCTTCAACCTTTGCGGAATTTCCAAGCGAGGGCCGACGCGACGTCCCTGCCGCGTATCACCGACATCCCGCCGGCCTTGTCCGCCGCCATTCGAATCCAATCTCCAAAAACCGGCCAATCCGGAAAAACGAATGGTGATCAAGCTTATTTTTATTGTAATATATTGGGGTTGCGCTATTTGAAGAATTTTATGTTGACAATCTAGGTAAATGGGAGCAGAAGGCCTTCAGGTCTTTCGGGCAATGGTGCCCGAGACAAACAAAGGAGAGCATCATGAAACGCATAGGCATGTTCCTGATCGCCGCAATGGCGCTCGGTGTCATTCCGGCAATGGCGGACAACTTCGCCCCGCCGGACTATGTTGGCGACCCGCTGTCGTACCACGCAGAGTGGGAGTTTGCCAACGGACCGCTTCCGACTGGAGAGATTTACCCAGATTCCGAGAGCAATGGCGGGCCGAAGAACGGCGAGTTCCTGTATGATCGGTTTGACACCCACATTGACCCGGACGGTAGCGACTGGAGCTGGGATCCGGCCGATGGCGACGGCGGCATGGTGAACACCAACCGCAACGCCTCGTTTGCAATCAACACCATCAACTGGGTCGACGAGGAACCCGACAAATCCCTCCGGATCCAAGTCACATACATCGGCCAGGCCCCCACGGTCACTGGGGCGAACGGCTACCAGTTCGACCCGTACCATGGCGGCCCCACGAACACCACCGACTTCGGCTTTTTCCAGGCCGACGCGACGGTGGACGTGGATCAAAGCCACCTCTACAACGACATCGCGATGCAGCCCAATCCGGATTGGGAGCAGATCGTGGTCAACGTTCCCCAGGGAACGGTGATTGACGAGGTCGTTGTCGATTCGATCTCGATCCCCGAACCCAGCGTGCTTGTCCTGGTTCTTGCGGTCGGCGGAGGGCTCGCCTTCGTGCGCCGCAGATTCGGGATCTAGATTCCATGCCGGAATTCATTTCGGAAGGCACCGGAAACCCCGCCGTCGCGGCGGGGTTTTTTCGATCCTGTGTCCAGACATCGGCTTCCCGTCGGTGACTTGCGAAGTTCGCCCGGATTTATAATGGGCAGGAGTTTCGCAAACTGTTCCAATGGCTGCTTTGAGAGGAAGCCAAGGGAACAAAGGACCATGTATTCTGCCGCACCAGATAGAGACCATGCTTTCGGCCTCGTTTTCTTGGGCACAATGTTTGTCGGCATGCTGGCGATCCACCTCAGGTACTCAAAGAAACGGAAGGTTCCATTGAAGGGAGCGGACGTTGCCCGGAAGCTGGGACTAAAGTTCAACCCTGCCGGGCAGGAAAACCTGGTGGACCGCTACTCGTTTATCAACCGGATGCGGTATGGGAAAAAGCGCCACGCGCGGAACGTGCTGGGCGGCTTCTACCGCAAACAGCGCGTCACGGTTTTCGAACTGCGCTACGAAGCCTCGGGGATCGACAAATATTCCCCCGCGGACTACTACTCGTTCTATCTGCTCGAACTGCCCCGCTCCTTTCCCGAAACCACCATCTACAAAGAGGGGTTGGTCTCCAAGCTATACCAGGCAACGGGACACAGCGATATCGACTTTGAATCGTACGAATTTTCGCGCAAGTTCCGGGTGCGGGGGAAAAATCCACGTTTTGCCTACGATTTCTGCAATGCGCGGATGATCGAATATCTGATCGGCAACACCGACCTAGGCATCGAGATCGACCGCAATGTGCTGTGCATCAGTTTCAACAAACCGCTCCGCTTCGAAGAGGTGGAGCACAATCTTGACCGGCTGCTAGCAATCCGCTCGCGGATGCCAGACTACCTTTTCGAATCTTAACTTCCACAGGAGATACCCAATGGAACTGATCTTGTTTGCTACCGTGGCACTATTGGCTCTTGTTTACGGGGTCACCATCTACAACAGCCTGATGACGCTTCGAAACCATATTTCCGAAGCTTGGAGCGATGTCGACACGGAGCTAAAGCGGCGCTACGAACTGATCCCGAATCTGGTCGCGGCTGTAAAGGGCTATGCCATACACGAACACGAAACACTGGAGCGGGTGACCCGGCTGCGCAGCATGTGCATGGCCGATCAGGGAAGCGTCGGCCACCAGGAGGGCTCCGAAAAACAATTGGTCGATGCAGTACGGAAACTTCTGGCCATCGTGGAGGCCTACCCAAAGCTCAGGGCGAGCAAAAACTATCTGGAACTCCAGCAGGAGCTGGTCAATACCGAGTATCGCATCCAGGCGGCGCGGCGCTTCTACAACGGCAATGTGCGCGACTACAATAACTGCTGCGAGGCCTTTCCAAGCAACCTCGTTGCAGGTATGTTCGGCTTCAAGACGCACTCTTTTTTCAACGTCGACCCCGCCGTGCGGAAAACGCCCGGCGTGAAACTTGAACCCTAAACCCCAACCCGGCGGTGCCGGAACCACGTATTTTTTTGGATCGCTAATTGCGCTAATCCCACTAATCCATAAGGTACTTCGTAGAATTTAGTGGCGAATCTCGGGGTAGCTATTTTTCGAAAAATGAATTAATCCCTCTATTCCAGTGTGACAAGATCTTTAGCAC
>WFRA01000203.1 GCA_015486775.1 Kiritimatiellales bacterium
GATCTGGTGGACAGGGTCCATGCGGCGGACAAGAAGGCGGCCTTCTTCTGGGGCGATCACTGGATCGGTGCAGAACCCTATCAGGAGCAATTCGCAGATCTGGGGCTGGATGTCATGGTGGGGGCGGCCGAGGATGGAACCGCTCTGCGGCGCGTTGCGGATCTCCCGCACGACATGACGCGTGAACTCCGGTTCTACCCCTACTTTTTCCCGGATGTCTTCAGGGAAGGAGGGAACCCCACCGAAGAGTCGCAAAACAACTGGATGAAGATCCGCCGGGCGTTGCTGCGCAAGCCGGTGGACCGCATCGGCTGGGGCGGCTATCTTTCGCTGGCCGCAAAGTTTCCCGAATTTATCGATCATTTGGCGGGCATCACCGACGAGTTTCGCGAGTTCCATGACAAAACCAAGACTTCCAAGGCTTGGACGGCTCCGATCAAGGTGGGCGTCCTGAATGCCTGGGGGTCGTTGCGCTCATGGATGGTGCAGGCCGGGCCGGCCGAAAAGTTCCATTCCGGACGGGAAGATGTGATGGAGTTTGTCGGAACCAATATCACGGAGTGTTTGGCCGGGTTGCCGGTCGATGTGGAATTTGTGAGTTGCAATGATGTTCTGGAAGATCCGTCCCGGCTTGAAGGGTTCGACGTGATTCTCAATGAGGGTGTTATGGGCAGTGCTTGGTCGGGCGGAGAGGTCTGGAAAGATCCGCGTTTGGTTTCCGCCGTTCGCAAGTGGGTTCACGGCGGCGGTGGATTTATCGGCATCGGCCACCCGTCCGCGGTCGAACATTCCGGAAAAGTATTTCAGCTCCGCGACATCCTTGGTGTTGATCTGGAGGTGGGCAAGGGCATCCAGGTTGCCGAACAGGGTTGCCGTCGCGATGCGGGGCACTTTATTGCCGAAGATCTTGAGGACGGAACCTTCCAAACGGTGGAAGAGCACAGCTATGTCTTTAGTTGCAACGACGATACGGTCGTTCTCGACATGCGCGACAAGCATATCCATCTGGCTTGCAAAACCACTGCTTCGGGAAGAGGGGTTTATATTTCATCGCTACCTTTTAATTGGCAAAATGCCCGCCTGTTGCATCGGGCAATCTTCTGGGTCGCCGGGAAGGAGCAGGCGTTTATGCAGTGCCACAGCTCCAACCCGAACACCGATGTTGCGTGGTATCCGAAGGCCGGGGTCTATTGCCTGGTGAACAACAGCAACGATGCTCAGGATACAAACCTGTGGGATCAAAACGGGGAGTGTTTGCCGGAAGCGACGCTTGCGCCGAATGAGATTAGATATATCGCATCCAATGATAATCAAGGGGGAATAGGATGTTGAATCTGGAAATCTCGGTATCCAAAGGCTATCTGGCAAATGCCATTGATGTTGCGTTTGACCGGGAATACTATTTTGATCCGCTCAAGCGATACGAAACGGATCAGCGCTGCCATGAATATGTCGGGCGCGAGTTGTCGGATATCGGTGCCTTCTATACGGAATCGAATCTGGGTCGATTTGAGTATTATGATCCGTCGCAGGTGCTGGTGGGTGGAATCCAGCCAAACATGATTCTGGGCATGCTGCTGGGTGCCGAGTTCATCGCCAACGAGAAGATGGATGCAGACATATCGCCTGAATGCTGGTCGGGCAGGGATGTCGACGACTTGCCGAAGCCGGAAAGCCTGTTGAGCCATGAAATCGTCAAGCTGTTCGACCGGCAGGTCATCCAGCTAAAGGGCGATCCGGAAAAGACTCCGATTCCCCCGTTTTTCTGGGACGCATCCGGGCGGGCGGCGATTCACGGGGCGATGACCACCGCTCAGAAGTTCCTCGGCGAAAGCATCTTCATGGACATGATTATCGATCCAGAGCCATTAGGAAAAATGATCCGTTGGATCGTGGAAGCCAACATTGTTTTGGTGAGGCATTTTGCCGAGATGGCTGG
The DNA here is from genome assembly GCA_015486775.1 of Kiritimatiellales bacterium. Lineage (GTDB taxonomy): Bacteria > Verrucomicrobiota > Kiritimatiellia > Kiritimatiellales > Pontiellaceae > Pontiella. The sequence continues at coordinate 1,940 of WFRA01000203.1, forward strand.
CATTGAAATATCAATGGTGCATATTGGCGAGTGTTCTTCCTGTATGGTGGGACCGCAGCAGTTCGAGGAATTTGTTGTCCCCGGCCTCAACCGGATCGGCGAAATCCTTGGCCCAGTCCGGCTCCATTCGTGCGGGCAGAGCAACCACATCTTGGAAGTTTGCAAAAGCAGTGTGCCCGGATTGTGCTCTCTGGATCTTGGCGGGGAAACCTCGCTGGCAAAGGTGAGGGAGGTTTTCGGCAAGTCGTTTCCTGTCAGCATCGCCCCTGAAGTCACCGACTTGACGGCGCATTCGCCCGATGCCGTTCTGGGGTGGCTGGAGC
>WFRA01000204.1 GCA_015486775.1 Kiritimatiellales bacterium
ATTCCAAGCAAAAGCTAAGTGTGCAGGTGCATCCAAACGATCGGACTGCCGCCGAATTCGGCGGCAGTCCGATCGTTTGGATGCACCTGCACACTTAGCTTTTGCTTGGAATCGATCAGTTTGACGAGCAGGGGAAACTTGCTCCCCTTCGAGCCACTTCCCAAGATTTCTGTTGGGGCAGCTTGCAGTACTTCGCGCAGGGTCTGCCCGGCCAACGGGCCGTTGGAGACCACGCCCATGCCGTCGTCGCGGTCGGCGATCTCCCATGATTCGGCATAGATGCCGGGCGGGACATCGCGGTGGTAGGTTTCGGGTATGCGCGATCCACCCCAGGGATAGTCTTTGTAGACGGGATAGAATTTCAGCGGATAGAGGTTGTTTTTCATGGGGGGCATTAAAGGGATGATTTGGATTCTAATCAATCCCCGTTTGTGGCTGAATGCAACACATGGAGCAGCCACGAAAAAGCAAGCGCAACAATGCCCGCTGGGATCTGGACAAGGTTCGCTATCGCCTGGGCAGGCCGCCCGCGCCCAACCGGGAGACCCGCAGCATCGGCGATATTCTCCCGGACGTGATGGCGGGGCTGGAAACCCCGCAGTCCGAAAATATCCTGATCCTGCGCCAAGCCTGGCCCGAACTGGCGGGCGAGCAGATTGCCCGGCACAGCGAGCCGGGGTTCATCAAGGATTTCGTGCTACACATCCACGTCGACCACCCCGGCTGGATGCCCGAACTCGAACGTAGCAAGCGGCTCCTCCTGCAAAAACTACAATCCCAATATCGCGAGCTACGCATCCGTAGGCTCAACTTTCTGCTGGAGTAGGAGCAGGGTTCACACGTTCAGCCAGTCGAGCGTCCCGGATTCGAGGTCGAGCACGGCGCAGCTGTTGGGGGCGCCGCGCCCGGCGGAGCCGGGGTTGATGCAACGGGTGGCACCTATCTGGCGGTCGTGGATTTCGTGCGAATGGCCGGAGAGGACAAGGTCGTATTTTCCGCTTTCAACGGTTTCGCGGAAGCGGCGGCGGTCGTCGCTGTGGAGGATGGCGATTTTTTTGCCTTCTAGTTCAACTTCGCCGAAGCGCCCCAGTAGCTCCACGCCGACGTTTGACGGGAAAAACTTCCACTCATCGGAAAAGGCATCGACGTTCCCGAAGACGGCGTAGATCGGGATGTCCAGAGGTTGGAGAACCGCCGCGAGTTCGGCCAGTACCTTGGTGCCGCCGATGTCGCCGCAATGGAAGACAGCACCAACCTCCGCCATGGCCATGTAGCGCGCTGCGCTTGCCGTGGCCGGAAGGTTCCCATGCGTGTCGGATAGGATTCCAATTTTCATCGGATCAATGGCGAACCGAACAGGTCGCGAGGATGGTGTTGGGCGTAAATTGCTAAAATAGTTTTTTGAGCATGCCCTTGGCCTTTTTTTCAGCAGAGCCGCCCTTCTCGCCGCCCAGGAGTTTGTCGAGTTCTTCGCCGGCCTGCTTCTTGGCTTTGTCCATCTCTTTGTCGGCGCGTTTGGAGAGCGCTTTTTTTCCGGCGGAGACGAGAGCCTCCTTCATTTCGGCGGCGAGCTTGTCGTAGTCGATCTTGACGCGAGGGGAGAGCAGGGCGCCGCCGAGGGTTCCATCGATTTCCAGGGTTTCCATGGAGCTGAAGACCTCGGTGGCGGTTTCGGCATCCATGCCCATGACGGTCTGCCCCTCTTCGACGTCGGCCTTGAGGCCGTGGACGGCCAAGGTGAAGGGGAGGCCGAGCGCGTCGGCGGTGAAGGTTCCTTCGAGATCAAGGTCGGCTTTTCCATCTTTGATGTCGAGGGGGAGGGTACCGGAGGTTTCCACGGTGTCGCCGATGGCGATGTTTTTGAGATGGATGGCGAGTTCGTGTTTCATTGCGGGGTTCTCGAAATGGAGGATGGTTTTGATGATGGGCTTGCCCGTTTCATCCTGCAGGGCAAGGAGGGTTGCCTGGTCGAGCAATTCGGGGTGGCTGGAGACGCGTCGCGCGAGGAAGATGCAGGCGGGGGACTCTTTGTCGAGGTGGACATCGGTAATCTGGATGGTGCTGATCGTCCAGTCGGGGCGGTCGGCCACGAGGTCGGCGGCCGCTTTGAGGTAGCCAATTTTCTTGGCATCGGCCACGGCGGCCTGTCTGGAGGCTTTGGGCTTTTTGCCCTCGGCAAGGGTCTTGGCGTTCCGCTCGCGCTGCTTGAGATATTCGTAGGCCTTGGTTCCATATTTCTTCCAGTCGTCGGCCTTTGCGAAATAGTCGTCGAGCGGTTTCCCGGGCTGCTTTTTCTCGGCGGCCTTCTTTTCCTTTTTCTTTTTCGCGGGTTTGGCCAGGAGTTTCCCGGGCTTGTCGCGGAGGGTGTCGCGTTTGAGGGTGGAGCCTGCGAGCAAGTCGATGGTGTAGGTTTTGCGGAGGAGATCGCCAACGCTGACATCGGCTACAAGGGAGTCGATCTGGACCAGGTTGTGGGTGAGCTTTCCGGGGTCGGCGACTTGCAGGTTTTCGATTTCGAGCTTTCCTTGTGCGAGGGAGAGGCGAGCCTTGCCGATATCTACTTCCGCACCGGTCTGCCTGCCGATGGCGGACTGGAGGCCTCTCTTTACGCAGAGGTCGAGCAGGAGGAATTCGAACAGGAGGCCAACGACAACGAGGCTGCCGACGAGGATGAGCCCGGACTTGCGCAGCAACGGCGAGTTCTTGGCGAGGACATCGGCGGTGGAGATCTTCTGCTTGCCGAAGACAAGCCACATGAGGAATTTGGCAAACTTGTTTCCGGCCACCTTCCCGACTTTGTCGTGTTCGCCGGCCTTGACCATCTGTTCGCGGATTTTTTCGACGGTGGCGGAGATGAATTTGCCAAAGAGGATTCCCGCAACGAGGGCGTAGGGTAGACCGCCGACCATGGCGTAGACGTTCAGATCCATCAGCGCGGTAACGGGGGCGTTGACCAGTTTGGTGAAGAGGCCCTCCATCCCCATGTTGTGGATGATGAAAAAGCCGGTGTGGAAGCTGACGGGGGCGAGCGCCACGCAGAGGATCTTGCCGACCAGCACGCCGAGCAGGGTGAAGCCCACATTGGCGTTGAGCAGCAGGGTGATCAGGATGGCGAGCGCCAGCGTGAGGCTGGCGCCGGGATTGAACCCGATGAGCACGCCGCAGAGAGGAAAAGGTGTCAGTCCTATTATTACATCATTTTTTCTGGACGTGGCGGGGGAGAGGGCATAGAAACGGGTCATGGGAAGATGTCCGAGAATTGAATACGAGGGTGCGGTGTATCATGTGATGTGCCGGGGGAATCGGCAGGAGCCGGTTTTTCTGGAGGATCGGGATCACGAGGTTTTTTTGGATACGCTGGGTGAAGCGTGCGACCGCTGTGGATGGCGGGTGCATGCTTTTGCTTTGATGGGGAACCACTACCATCTGCTGATCGAAACGCCGGAGGCGAATCTGGTGGACGGGATGCGCCGGTTGCAGGGAACGTATACGAAGCGGTTCAATATGCGCCACCAGCAGTGGGGGCATCTGTTTCAGGGGCGGTACAAGGCGTTGGTGGTTGATCCGGGCGGGGATTATTTTTCGACGGTTGCGAGCTATATCCATCTTAATCCGGCGCGAGCGAAGTGTTTTGATTTGGAAGAGGGGAGCTTGGCGGATTATGCGTGGAGCAGCTATCCGCTTTATCTCGACCCGCGCAAACGCCCTGAATGGCTGGTGGTTGAGCGGGCGCTGGGAAATCTGGGCTTGGCGGATGATCGGTCGGGTCGGGAGGCATATCGTCGGTACATGCAGAAGCGGGTTTTGGAAATTGCGTGCAGCGAGAAGCCGTGGGAGGTGGATGATCGCTGGGCAAAGA
>WFRA01000205.1 GCA_015486775.1 Kiritimatiellales bacterium
CCGGCACCGACCATTGCCGTGGTCGAACTGGCCGACAGCAGCGTAAACTTGGTGGTTCGCCCCTGGGTGAAAGGTTTGGACTATTGGGGTGTCTACTTCGACACCACCGAAACAATCAAGAAGCGTTTCGACGAAGAGGGTATCTCTATCCCGTTCCCTCAACAGGATGTGCACCTTTACGAGCACAAGGAAGATTGATTTTCCACCCCTTGGAAATCGTTTGAGACTGCCGGGCAATGTACGTTGCCCAGCAGTTTTTGTAGATAGAGAGCCAATCTCATTTGATTGCCCCCTTTATTTACAGGGCAAAGAGCGGGGGAAGTCTACTCCGCTTTCCGGTGATTGGAAGGGAAGAATGGCTTTTCGGATTCTGTCTAAATTGCCGGTCGGGCTTGTGGTTTTGTTTTTTTTCGCTACAGTGGTACTTTCAATAGAGATTTAATCACAAAGGAGGTTTCAGAATGGGTGCTGTATCTAATTTGCTGGATTCGAAGGGACGCGATGTGTTGACCGTTAGCCCGGATACGTCGGTGCGCGAGGCGGTTGAAAAAATGGAGGCGATTTCGGCGGGTACTGCGCTGGTGATGGAGGGCGGCGAAGTGGCCGGCATTGTTGCCGAGCGCGATGTGATCCGCAAGGTGGTTCTCCAGGACAGGAAAGTCGACGAAGTGAAGGTGAAGGAAATCATGAGCACGGACATCACCTCCATCACGCAGGAAACCTCGCTCGACGAGTGTATGAAGCTAATCACCGAAAAGCGCATCCGCCACCTGCCGGTCATCTGCAGCGGAAACCTTTGCGGTATCATCTCGATCGGTGATGTCGTCAAATACCTGATCGTCGAGAAGGATTTCAAGATCAAGAATCTCGAAACCTACATCAGCGGCGTCATGTAGCCCATTTCCCAATGGTTGGAAAAGCCCCCGCCTAGGGGGCTTTTTTGTTTTGTACAACGAAAGGTTGGTGTTGGGCGGGGATCCCTTTATAGTGGAACGGATTTATTGCAAGGATGCGCCGTGATCGATCTGCACACACATTCAATCTATTCCGACGGCACCCACACCCCCACCGAGCTGGTGGCGATGGCCGGGGAGCGCGGGTTGCGCGCCCTGGCTCTGACTGACCACGACACGGTTGCGGGGATCGGCGAGCTCCTTGCCGCCGGGCAGGGGGCGGCGGTCGAAACCGTGCCGGGCATCGAACTCAGCGCGGAGTGCGGGCAGGGCACGATGCATATCCTCGGCTATTACATCGATCCTGCCAGCCCGGCGCTGACCGCGATGCTCGCCAAGATCCGGGAGGGACGGGCTACCCGCAACGTCGAGATCCTCAAGAAGCTCAACCGCCTGGGCTATGTCCTGCGCTGGAGCGACCTCGAAAAGCATACCGGAAAGGACGTGGTCGGACGGCCGCACTTTGCCGAGGTGCTCGTGGAGCGCGGCTACGTGAAATCTAGGAAATCGGCTTTCGACCTGCTGCTGGCCAAGGGGCGACCCGCCTACGCCGAGCGCTACCACTGTTCCGCCGGCGAATGCATCGGCTTCATCCGCGAGGCCGGTGGCGTCGCCGTGCTGGCGCATCCGGCCACCATCCACCTGTCCGACACCAAGCTCCGCGCCCTAGTGGGCGAGCTCGCGGGGCAAGGGCTTGGCGGCATCGAGGCCTACTATGCCGAGCACCGTCCCGAAAACCGGAAAAAATTCATCGGCTGGGCGGAGGAGCTTGGCCTGCTCTGCACCGGCGGCTCCGACTTCCACGGAAAGAACTCGCCCGACCTCAAGCTCGGAACTGGCTTTGGACAGCTGCGGGTGCCCGACGAGGTGCTCGAACAGCTCAAGGCTCGCCGCGATCAATCCGATACCTTGCGATAAAGCTTGAAAGACCCCCCGCCGACGTGCTTCCATCGCCCGGTAATGAAACGTTTACTGTAAAATTTCGCCGGGGAGGGTTCCATGGCTGCCGCAAAGAAAAAGAAGAGAAGACGCACCAGCGACCGAGTCACGCTCGAAGACATCGCCCAAAAATGCAATGTCAGCAAGGCCACCGTCTCGCGGGTGCTCAACGACCACCTCAACGAATTCCCCGTCTCGGAAGAGATGATCCAGCGCGTGAAATCTGCTGCCGACGAACTCGACTATCGCCCCAACCGGCTCGCCCGCGCCATCCGCAGCCAGCGCACCCACCTGATCGGGCTCTCCTGCATCCACATCGACTCCAAGGATCTGACCCCCGATGCCGAGGCCGACGACAACCTGAACCTGGGGCAGTTCACCAACATGATCCTCTCCCATCCGGACTTCAAGGAATACGACCTGGTGATCCACGACCGCCTGGAAACCCCCGACCGACCGCTCCGACCCAGCGACTTCAAGACCGACCTGCTTGATGGCTTGATCTACCTCACCCCTTCCAACGACCACACCGAATTCCTCGATGTGGCTTCGAAGGCTTTTCCCGTCGTCCTGCTCGGGCAGCTCGCCGCCGCCGAGGAAAAGATGCCCTGCATCGATATGAACAACCGCAAGATGGCTCGGTTGGCCACCGAGCACCTGATCGGCTTGGGGCGAAAAAACATTCTCATGCTGATTCCCGAAAAAATGCGGCATATCAGCTGCATCCAAGATCGGCTGAAAGGCTACCGCGATGCGCTCTCCAAAAATGGTATCGAGGTTCGGGACGGGCTTGTCCATTCCGTGCGTAGCCTCAAGGGCCATGTGAACGATTTTTTTGCCGACCTGTCCGGCTTTGGCGAAATCGATGCCGTTTTCTGCGCCACCGACGACCTCGCGGCCTTCTGCATTGCCCCGCTCAAAGCCCGGGGTCGCCGGATTCCGGAAGACATTGCTCTGATGGGATTTAACGACTCGCTCATTTGCGAACACACCTCCCCCCCGCTCTCCTCCGTCAGGCGGCCGGTCAAGGAGCAGGCGCATGCCGCCGTCGACCTCCTACTCAAGATCCTGAAAAAGGAAATCCCCTACGAACCGGGCTTTCACGAGATCCAAACGGAGGTGGTCATCCGCGAATCGACCGACGGGAACCGCTAGTGCATTTCACGGTTTTTGTGGCGGCGGAAATAGAGTCTTGCGCAAGAGGACGGCATTTTGTACCTTCCTCGCTTTTATTGCACGGCGACACATCGCCAACCTACCGTGGAAATGCCCCCGGGCTTGCGGCGGAGACGACGGTGTATGTGCATGGAACAAGGAACCGAACCAAAAGGAACAGTATTATGGGTTTATTCAACCTGTTTAAGCCAGGCAAGACCGTTGTCGTGATGGATGGAGTCTCCCTGAACGATGCGGCGGGAATGAAGGGCAATGTCGCCCCGCGAAACCAGTTGCAGCTCCTGCGCCGCCTCTCGCGGTTTGCGGAGCGCGAAAAGGTCGGGATGGTGGTGGTGCTTTCGGGCAGCCCGCTGCACAAGGCGCCGGCCGGGAAAAAATTCGAGAGCGTGACGGTGCTCTACAGCAAGTCCCCCGAGGCGCATGCGAAGCATGTGGTGAAGGTGGCCGGCTCGAAGGGCGGCGGTGCCATCCTGGTTTCCGCCAATGCCGGGATCGAGAAGATGGCACTGGGTGCCGGAACAAAAACCATGCGCCTGAGTACCTTCCGCAAGGCCTTCGACACCGGCGGCAACAGCGCCGAGGGCGGCGGCGACCGCCAGGAACGCGGCGGGGGAGAGCGGGGTGGCAACCGCGGCAACCGTTCGCCGCGCCGCCGCCAGCCTAAGAAGGGTGGGGGGGAGCAACCGCGCAGAAAGGAGCGTCCGCCCAGGAAGGCCGAGTCGGCCTCGTCCGAGGCCGATGCGATCAACGAGTTGATCGACTTGATCGACTAGCCCCTGCCATGACGGCTCGGAGCCGCTATATTTTTTGCGATATCGACGGGACGTTGCTGCGCGCGCCGGGCGCGGGCAACAGCGCCTTCGGCGGCACCTTTGCCGAGGTGTTCGGCGTTGCGCCGGACATGGCGAAGATCGACTTTGCCGGCGCCACCGATATCCGGGTGCTGGCGCAGCTGATGCGCGAGCACCGCATCGAACCCGACCCCGCGCGGGAACAGCTCTTTTTCGAGCGGCTTCCCTTTTTTCTGGACCGCAAGCTGGAACTCCATCCGCCTACCGTTTTCCCAGGGGTTGGAAGGTTTCTTGCCCGGGTTTCCAGCCATTGGAAGCTGGGGCTGGTGACGGGCAACATCAAGGCCTGCGCCCTGCTGAAGCTCAAGCATGCCGGGATCGATTCCTTCTTCGACGGCATCGGCGGCTTTGGCGACGACGATGGCGACCGCAACCGGATGGCCGCCCTGGCGCTGGAGCGTGCCGGGCATCCCAAGCAGGTCTTTTTACTGGGCGATACCCCGTCGGATATCGAGGCCGCCCGGACCAACGGCATGGTCTCGGTGGCGGTCTGCAACGGCCAGTTCGGCCGTGCCGCGCTCGAAGCCGAGGGCGCGGATTTGGTGGTGGACTCATTCGAGGCCGCCGATGAACTTTTCCAGGCATTGGACGTATGAGTGTGGGATTTGAAAATCTGGTGCCCGCCTGCATCCTCGATGCGGTAGAGACGGCGATGGATTGCTCGCTTACGGGGCTGACTTCGCCGCTGCCGAGCTATATCAACCGCGTCTACGAACTCGAGGCGGTCGATGGCGAGCGGCTGATTGCCAAATTCTACCGTCCCGGCCGCTGGAAGCGCGAGGCGCTGGAGGACGAGCATGCCTTCGTGCTCGACTGCGCCGCAGACGAAATCCCCGTGGTGGCACCGCTGGCTCTGGCCGATGGCGGGACGATCGGCGAATACGACGGCATCCTTTTTTCCGTTTTCCCCAAATGCTCGGGGCGCGAGATGGAGCTGCACACGGACGAGGGCTGGCGGCGGCTCGGCGCCTTGGTGGGGCGCATCCATCTGGCCGGTAGCCGGCGGGAGGCGCCGCACCGCCTGCGGATGCACCCGCAAACCACCACGCTTCCAGAGATTGAACAATTGCTCGGCTTCATGTCGCCGCATCAGGCCGACCGCTTCCGGGAGGTCGCCCTGCGCATTGCCGACATCGCCCTGCGCGAGTTCGAGGAGGTCGAACTCCAGCGCATCCATGGCGACTGCCACCGCGCCAATATTCTCGAACGCCCCGGCGAGGGGCTGATGGTGATCGACTTCGACGACATGGTGACGGGGCCGCCCGTCCAAGATATCTGGCTGCTCCTGCCCGGCCATGCCAACACCGTGCGCCACGAGATCAACCTGATTCTCGAAGGCTACGAGCAGTTTATGGATTTTGATGACCGCTCCCTGCGGCTGGTCGAAATCCTGCGGGCGATGCGGATGATCTATTTCCTGAGCTGGTGCAGTACGCAGCTGGACGACTTCCGCTTTCAGGCCAACTTTCCCGACTGGGGCGGCGAAATGTTTTGGCAGCGCGAGATCGCCGACATCGAGCGGCAGTACCACACCATCCTGAACGACGAACGGCTGAGATTTTAATGATTGCGTACTGCGTACTTCGTATTGCGTACTACGTATTGCTTGATCAGAAACCGAGCTAGGGTAGCCTTTCCGACGCAATACGAAATACGAAGTAAGCAATACACAATACGAAACACGCAACAGGAATAACTATGAGCAAAAGCAAAACCTACAACATCACCTGTCCCTCCTGCGGAACCCAGCAGGAGATCGAACTGCACGAAACCCTCAACGCGGCCACCGATCCGGAACTCAAGCAGGCGTTGCTCGAAAACCGGCTTAACCGAGTGGCTTGTGCTGACTGCGATACCACCTTCCGCGTCGACATGCCGCTGCTCTACTCCGACCCCTCTCACAACATCCTGATCCACTGGATTCCCGAAACCAAGACGCTCTCCCGCGAGCAGATCATCGACGACTTCGACGAGTCGCTCGAGCAGATCAACGGCATGCTGCCCGCCGACATCAAGGCGCCGAGCGTGCGGTTGGTGCTGACGCGCGTCGAGCTGGTGGAACTGCTCTTCATGATCGAGGCCGGCATGAACCCGCGCGTGGTGGAATATGTGAAATATTCCATCTATACGCGCAACATGGAGATGGTCGATCCCGCAAAATATCGCCTGTTGCTCAACGTGCAGGATTCCACCGACGAAGAGCTGCTGTTTGCCATGCAGAATATTGAAACGCAGGAGCTCGACAAGGTGCTGCGCTATGGCCGCGCCGCCTACGATTCCATGTGCGAACTCTACAAGGAATCGCCCGACGAATTCATCGAAATGTTTCCCGGCCCCTGCATCAGCGCCCGCAACCTGCTGCTCGACGACGCAGCGGACGAGGTGGGGTAGCCGCTCGACCCCGCTTTTGAAGAGGGTAACCGCAGAATGCGCAGAAAGATGCAGAAGGTGGCTCGGAAAGTAGGACATGCGTCCCGCTTGTTTTGAGTGTGAACCGGGCTGGGCAAGCGGGACGCTTAACCTTTTATAGCGGCGTTTCTATGGAACGCCCCCGTGCGTGGGTGTGGTTCATATTCCTTTTTTGTCTCTTCCAACCATTGGAAACACCGGGGTTTTGTGTATAGTGCCGCCCATTGGTTTTAGGAGAAAAAAGCATGTCTGTAAAAAAATGCCCGCTGGGCAAGGAAGAACTGGAAGCATTGAGCAAGCGGTTTCCGACACCGTTCCATATCTATGACGAAAAGGCGATTCGCGAAAATGCGCGGCAGCTAAAAGCCGCCTTTGCGTGGAACCCGGGATTCAAGGAATATTTTGCGGTAAAGGCGGCACCCAATCCGTATTTGATGAAGATCCTCAAGGCGGAGGGATTTGGATCCGACTGCTCGTCCTATCCGGAGCTACTGCTTTCGGAAAAGATTGGCGTGGTGGGCGAGGACATTATCTTCACCTCCAACGACACGCCCGCGTATGAATATGCCAAGGCCAAGGAGCTGGGGGCGATCATCAACCTCGACGATATCTCGCACATCCAATATCTGGAAGACGAGGTGGGCTTGCCGGAGCTGGTTTGCTGCCGCTACAACCCCGGACCGCTCAAGGGCGGAAACACGATCATCGGCCATCCGGAGGAGGCCAAGTATGGCTTCACGCGTGAACAGCTTTTCGAGGGCTACCGCATGTTGCGCGACAAGGGCGTGAAGCGCTTTGGCCTGCACACGATGGTGGCTTCAAACGAGCTGGACGGTTCCTACTTTGTGGAGACCGCGCACCTGCTCTTCGAGCTCGTTGGCGAACTTTCCGCCGAGCTGGGCATCGAGTTTGAGTTTGTCAACATTGGTGGCGGGATCGGCATTCCGTATCGCCCGGAAGAGGATGCCGTGGATATCGAAGCCGTCGCCGAGGGCATCCGCAAGCTCTACGAGGAGTGGATTCTCGGCAGGGGGCTCAAGCCGCTCGATCTGCGCATGGAGTGCGGGCGCATGGTGACCGGCCCGTATGGCTGGCTCGTCTGCCGCGTGCTGCACAAGAAAAACACCTACAAGCAGTTTGTCGGCCTCGATGCCTGCATGGCCAACCTGATGCGCCCGGCGCTTTACGGCGCCTACCACCACATCACCATTCCGGGCAAGGAGGAGGCACCGCGCGATTTGGTCTGCGATGTTACCGGCTCGCTCTGCGAAAACAACGACAAGTTTGCCATCGACCGCGCTCTTCCAACGATTGAAATCGGCGACCTCGTGGTGATCCACGATGCTGGCGCGCATGGCCACGCCATGGGCTTTAATTATAATGCCAAGTTGCGTTCCGCTGAATTGTTGTTGCGCGAGGATGGCGAAGTGGTTCAGATTAGGCGCCCGGAGACGGTCGAGGACTATTTTGCGACGCTCGATTTTGACGGGCTCCCGGACTTCGAGGCATAGAAACACAGACGGAGAAAGACAATGTATTTTAGTGGAGTATATACCGCGTTGGTGACCCCGTTCACCGCGGATGGCGAAGTGGACTTCCAATGCTTGGAAGCCCTGGTCGAATTCAATATTGCCGGTGGCGTGGACGGGATTGTTCCGGTGGGAACCACCGGAGAGTCGCCGACCCTGCGCCCGGAGGAGCATCTGAAAGTGATCGAAACGGTCGTGGCCAAGGCGGCGGGGCGATGCAAGACCATTGCCGGCACCGGCGCCAACTCGACCGCCGAGGCCGTCGAGCTGACCGAAGCCGCGAAGGCGTTCGGCATCGACGGCACGTTGCAGGTGACGCCGTACTACAACAAGCCCAACGCCTCGGGGCTGGTGCAGCACTTTGCGGCCGTGGCCGACATCGGTGTGCCGGTGGTGCTCTACAATGTGCCCGGCCGCTCCGCCTGCGAGATTCCGCTAGAAGTCGTTGCCGAGTTGGCGCAGCACCCCGACGTGGTATCGGTCAAGGAGGCGGCCGGTTCCGTCCAGCGTGTCACCGACATCAAAAAGCTGTGCGATATCGAAGTCCTTTCCGGCGACGATGCACTGACGCTACCGATGATCAAGGAAGGCGCCTGCGGCGTGATTTCCGTGGCCTCGAACATCATCCCCGCCGAGGTGGTGGCTTTGGTTCGCGCCGCGCTCGATGGCGACTTCGGAACCGCCCAGACGCTGAACGACAAGTATGCCAAGGTGTTTGACGATCTCTTCATCGACACCAACCCGATCCCGGTCAAGGCCGCCATGGCGATGAAGGGTCTGCTCGAAGAGGTCTACCGCCTGCCGATGTGCTCGACGACGGATGAAAACAAAGCGGTTCTGAAAGCATCGCTGGAAAGCTCAGGAGTTTTGTAATGGCCAAAAAAATTGTGATTCTCGGTGCGGGCGGACGCATGGGCAAGACCTTGGTTCGTTGCATTGTCGAGGAAAAAGTCCAGGGGTTGGAACTGCACGGTGCGGTCGATCTCTGGGATGTTCCAGACCTTGGAAAGGATGTCGGCCTGATGGCGGGCACCAAAGAGGCGGGCATTAAGCTGATTAACAATCTCGAAGAGGTCGGGGCGGCGGCTGACGTGATCATCGACTTTTCATCGCACTTTGGAACTGCGGGCAACGCGCCGCGCATTGCGGAGTGGGGCACCGCCTGGGTGATCGGCACCACGGGGCTCGACGAAGAGGAGCTCGGAGCGGTCGGCGCCGCGGCGGAAAAGACGGCGGTGGTTCTTTCGGGCAACATGAGCCTGGGCGTCAACCTGCTCTGCAACCTGGTCGAGGCGGGCGCCCGCGCGCTCAAAGGCAAGGGCTACGACATCGAGGTGCTCGAACGCCACCACAACCAGAAGAAGGATGCCCCCAGCGGCACCGCGCTCATGCTCGGCCGCGCCGCCGCCGAGGGCTACGGCTGGGATCTCTCCGAGGTGCAGGTGGATGGACGCACCGGCCTGCCCGGCGAACGTCCCGAAAAGGAGATCGCCTTCCACGCCATCCGCGGCGGCGACATTGTGGGTGACCACACCGTCATGCTCGCGGGCATGGGCGAGCTGCTTGAACTCTCGCACCGCGCCACCAGCCGCGATGTCTTCGCCATCGGTGCCCTCCAGGCCGCCGCCTGGGTCGCCGGAAAGGGACCCAAACTCTACAGCATGAAAGATGTTTTGGGGTTGTAGATCAGTCGATTTTTCTATCTGATCGCCATTTCCTGAAATTGGAGCAGAGAGATGATTAAATCATTTGAAATAGAAAACTTCCGGTTGTTTGAGCACCTAAAGGTTAATCGTTTGGGGCGGGTCAATTTGGTTGTTGGAAAAAACAATGCGGGAAAGAGTGCCTTTCTTGAGGCGGTTCTTTTGTTTCGGACAAAATTTGATTTGGAGAAATGTTCTCAATTGTTAAAGAATCGGTTTGAACTGGAAGATGTCTCGTCCATCTCTTCATCTAAAGGGTTGTTTTATGACCCTTTAGGTCATTTCTTCCCGGGGCATGTTATTCCTGAAATTGGCGACAAAATGATTTTCGTTTCTGATGAAAATAAACTCAGTGTTGAGTCAGCTGTTTATGTTGTGGAGGAGGTCGTCGATACCGAAAACAGGATATCGACTCGGAAAATAAGATATTTGGGAAAAGGGGATTCCTTGGTAAGCGCACAACGATGTTTGCGTATTGATTTTGGAGATGATTCATTTCCTGTTTCATTGGGTCGTACCGCATCGCATCCAAGGTTGGTTTATGATGGACGACTCGATCTTTTTTTGGCGAGTCGAATCGAAAAAGCCAAATGGCTCCCTTCCAATGGATTGTCAGACGAAGAAGCGGAAGAAGCATGGAACGATGTTTTTGGGGCAGATCGAGAGCGAGTTATTCTAGAAGAACTTCGTCTTTTAGAACCGGGTTTGCAAAAAATATGGTTTGCCAAGTCCGAAAAAGCTGATCGGCGAATTCCGGTAGCTAAATTAAAAGATATATCTGTAGCGATTCCACTAAAAAGCTTGGGCGAAGGGGTAACGCGGGTTTTGCATCTTCTTAGTTCAGTTGTTTCATGCGAGGGAGGGGTTTTACTAATTGATGAATTCGAAAATGGCTTGCACTGGAATGTTCAACCCAAGGTTTGGAAGATGATTTTTGAACTGGCAAAGAAACTGGATGTGCAGGTGTTCGCCACCACGCACAGCCGCGATTGCGTGGCGGGATTTCATGAGGCATGGAAGAAAAATGAAAAGGAAGGTGCGTTTTTACGGTTGATGCGCGAAGAGAATCGAAAGCCTGTAGAGGAGTACTCGCTAGAACAACTCCGCAAATCCATCGAAATTGATGTGGAGGTGCGGTAGCCATGCCTTCCGAACGAATTTTGCTCGTCGAAGGAAATGACGATTTCCATGTGATAGTGCATCTTTGGAAGGTGCATGGGTTGCCGGAAAAGCATTTCGACGCCATTGATTGTGAATCTTCCGAGAAACTTTTACTCGACCATTTTGAATTGCGCCTTATGGAAAGCACCCCTCCAAAAATCCTTGGAATTATTTTGGACGCGGACGAAAATCCCTCCTCTCGCTGGGATGCCATAAAAAATAGGTTAATCAAGGCTGGTTATAGAGAGCTGCCGACCCAACCCGACGGAAAAGGAACCATTATTGAGCAGAATGGTCTCCCAAAGATTGGGGTTTGGATTATGCCCGATAATCTTTCCAAAGGAATGTTGGAGGATTTTCTCGCCCAGCTTGCTCCCGAAGAAGCCATGGAATTTGCGAAGGGGTGCGTGGCCGATGCAAAGGGCAAAGGGTTTTCGTCTTTTAGGGATGTTCATCAATCCAAGGCGGAAATCCACACCTATCTCGCTTGGCAGGACGAGCCGGGGAATCCGTTGGGAATTTCGATTGATGCAAAGGCGTTGGACGCACATCTTCCTGTGGCAAAACAGTTCATCCAGTTCCTGAAATCATTGTTCGAGGTTGAAGGTGAATGAGAAAAGGAATCGTTGAACAGTCGTTTTGCGCGGATCTATCTCTTGGTGAAGCACCGCGTGAGTTCGTGTCCATTTGCGGCTAGAACATTTCCATGCAAAGAGTAGCCATCATCGGAGCGGGGATCACGGGGCTGACGGCCGCATTCGAACTGCGGCGGCGCGGGGTCGGTTGTGTGGTTTGCGAAGCGTCCGGTCGGGTTGGCGGCGTGATCCAGACCATCCGCGAAAACGGATTCCTAGTGGAGTGCGGCCCCAACTCGGTGCTGGACACTCATCCAGAGATTGGACGGCTGGTTACCGATGCCGGACTCGATTCCCAACAGCTGCCCGCGAACCCTTCGGCAAAAAAACGCTTCATTGTCCGCGACGGGAAACCGATCGCCTTGCCTGCCTCGCCCCCCGCATTCTTTTTGTCGAAGGCGTTTTCCGCCAAGGCCAAGTTGCGGTTGCTGCGCGAACCGTTCATCGGAACCAAATCGAACGAGTCGGAAAGCCTGGCCGATTTTGTCGTCCGCCGCCTCGGGCGGGAATTCCTCGACTATGCCATCAACCCGTTCGTCGGCGGGGTCTACGCGGGCGATCCGGCCAAGCTCTCCACCGCCCACGCCTTTCCCAAGCTCTACGCGCTGGAGCAGGAGCACGGCTCGCTGATCAAGGGGGCGATCAAGGGCGCGAGGGAGCGGAAGAAGCGGGCCGAGACCGCCGCGAAGGATGCCAAGATGTTTACCTTCGCCGACGGCATGGAGGCGCTTCCAAAACAGCTCGCCGCCGCGCTCGGCGACGCGGTTCGGCTCAACTCGCCCGTGGACGGGTTCCAGCGTCTGGAAAACGGGCGGTGGCGGGTCGGCGAAGAGGAATATACCGATGTGGTGCTGGCTCTTCCCGCGCATGCCCTGGCCCGGCTCGATGCCCCGTTCGATCTCTCGCCCTTCGCCGAAATCCACTATCCCCCCGTCGCCAGCCTGTCGCTCGGCTTCGAAAAGAGGCAGTTCGCCCATCCGCTGGATGGCTTCGGGGTGCTGGTTCCAAAGGTTGAAAACCGCTTCATGCTCGGCGCGCTCTTTCCCTCGTCGATCTTCCCCGGCCGCGCCCCGGCGGGGCAGGCGCTGCTCACCGTCTTCATTGGCGGGGCGATGGCGCCGGAAAAGGCGTCGATGGACCAAAGCGAAATACTGGAGCAAACCCTGGACGACCTCCGCGAGCTGCTGGGGCTTTCCGGCGAACCGCTCTACCGGCGCCTGAGCGTTTCGCCCAAGGCCATCCCGCAATATGTCGTCGGCTACGAAAAACATCTCGACCGCATGGAGCGGATCGAGGCCGGCCATTCCGGCATCCACTTTGCCGGCCACTACCGCGACGGCATCTCGGTCGGAAACTCCATCCTCTCCGGCATTAAAATCGCCCAACGCATTTTGGATCTTGTATGAAGCGCGGATTCTTATTGATGAACACAGGGTCGCCCGACGCACCGACGAAAGAGGCGGTGCGCCGCTATCTTGGGGCGTTTCTGATGGATTCGCACGTGATCGACCTGCCGTGGCCGCTACGCGCCCTGCTGGTGCATGGAATCATCCTGCCGCGCCGCCCGGCGGAATCGGCAAAAAAATACCGCGCCATCTGGACACCCGATGGCTCGCCCCTGGTTCGCCACAGCACCGAGCTGGCCAAGCAGCTCGATGTTGAAATTGGCATGGCCTATGGCCAACCCTCCTTCAGGGAAGCCGTCGATCGGCTGATCGATTCTGGTGCCGACGAAATCGCCCTGCTGCCGCTCTTTCCGCACAGCGCCATGGCCACCACCGGCTCGTGCATCGCCAACGTGAAGAAGGCGCTTCGGGGACGGGCGGCGCTGCGCGTCGTTCCGCCTTTTTTCAACCACCCTGCCTTTGTCCAGCCGCTGGCGGAATCGCTGAAAAACAGGGAGGAGCATATTCTTTTCAGCTACCACGGGCTCCCGCTCCGACATCTGGAAAAATCGGGGGCACCCGACTACCGCGTCCAATGCCTGGAAACCACCCGGGCCATCGCGGCGGCGGCCGGGCTGCCGGAGGAGCGATATTCCGTCGCGTTCCACTCGCGCATGGGTCGCGCAAAATGGCTGAAGCCCTACACCGAAGAGATGCTCGAAAAACTTCCAGCCCTCGGAATAAAACAGCTCGCGGTCATCTGCCCCTCCTTCTTCTGCGACTGCCTCGAAACGCTCGAAGAGATCGGGATGCGCGGGCGGGAAACCTTCCTCGCCGCGGGCGGCGAATCCTTCCGGCTGATCCCCTGCCTCAACGCCTCCCCCGCCGCCGTCCAGTGCCTGGAAGAACTGATGGCCACCGCCGACCACTGGCCGCTTGAGCTGTGAGC
>WFRA01000206.1 GCA_015486775.1 Kiritimatiellales bacterium
CCGCGGCCAAGAAAGCGCCCGAGAAGAAGATTGCTCCCAAGAAGGCCACCAAGAAAGCCGCGGCCAAGAAAGCGCCCGAGAAAAAGGTCACTACCCTCAAGGTGTCCAAAAAGGCGGCGGCACCGGGCACCAAACTTCCTCCGGCCAAGAAGACGGTCAGGAAGGTGGCCAAAAAAGCACCGACCAAGAAGACGGCCTCGAAAAAGGCATCGGCCAAGAAGGCACCCGCCAAAAAAGCCGTAGCCAAGAAGAAGGCTGTGGAAAAACCCGCCATCAAGAAACCGGTTTCTCCGGTCGAGGAGCTCAATGCAGTTTCGCTAATGGATCGCGAGGAGCGCAACGAGCGGATCAAGGAGCTGATGGCGCTGGCATCCGATCACGGTTTCCTGACCTTCGAGGATATCAACGAAGCCTTTCCCGAAGACATGGTGGTGGTGGAGGACATTGACAAGGTCGTGGCCCTTCTCCAAAGCATGGAAATCGACATTATCCGCCAGGACGATGTCGAGGAATACCAGGCCCGCATGGAAAAGGAGCAGGCCGACAAGCAGAGCGCCCGCTCCGACGTGCTCGACGATCCGGTCCGGATGTATCTCAAGCAGATGGGTCAGGTGCCGCTGCTGACCCGCGAGCAGGAGGTGGAGATCTCCAAGCGCATCGAAGAGGCCGAGATCGCCACCACCGGCATGTTCAACCGCCTAGGCTGCGCCACCGACGCCTACCTGGGCGTGATCGAGCGGCTGGAACAGGGCAAGGAGCGGTTCGACCGCATCATTTCCGACAAGCACGTCGAGTGCCGCGAGGACTATTTTAATGACCTGCCCAAGGTGCTCCGGGGCATTGAGCGCAACGGCGAGCTGAAGCTCAAGTATTTCCACGATTCCGTGAAGGCCAAGAAGGGTAGCCCCGAAGAGAAGAAGGCGCTGAAAATGTTCGAGAAGGCGCAGGAGCGCCTGACGGGCTACTTCACCCAGCTCTACTTCAAGCAGAAGGCGATCGAGGACATCATCCCCTCCGTCGACAAGCAACACCAGAAGATGCAGCACCTGCTCGACGAGGTGGCACGCCTGAAGAAGAGCCGCGCCAAGAGTGCCGCGTCCGACCTGCGCAATGTGCGCAAGGAGATCCGCGAGCTGGAATCCTACCTCCACATCGAACACCGCGACTTCATGCAAATGCACAAGGAGTTGCGCGTCTGGCTGCGCAAAGGGCACACCGCCAAAACCGAGATGATCGAGGCCAACCTGCGCCTGGTGATCTCCATCGCCAAGAAATACACCAACCGCGGCCTCTCCTTCCTCGATCTCATCCAAGAGGGCAACATGGGTCTGATGAAGGCCGTTGAAAAATTCGAGTACCGCCGGGGCTACAAGTTTTCTACTTACGCCACGTGGTGGATTCGTCAGGCCATCACCCGCTCGATTGCCGACCAGGCGCGGACCATCCGCATCCCGGTTCACATGATCGAAACCATCAACAAGCTGATGCGCATCCAGAAGCAGCTGCTCCAGGAGTTCGGCCGCGAAGCCACGCCCGAAGAGCTCTCCGACGAGATGGAGCTGCCCGTCGAGCGCGTCCGCGCCATCCTCAAGATCGCCCAGCAGCCGATCTCACTGCAAAGCCCGATCGGCGATAGCGACGACACGCACTTCGGCGACTTTATCGAGGACAAGGCCGCCGAGAAACCGGACGAAATGACCGCCTTCAGCCTGCTCAAGGAAAAGATCGGCGACGTGCTCGAAACACTGACCGACCGCGAGCAGGAGGTGCTCACCCTGCGCTTCGGGCTGGTCGATGGCTACCCACGCACGCTCGAGGAGGTTGGGCGCAAGTTCAACGTCACCCGCGAGCGCATCCGCCAGATCGAAGCCAAGGCGCTGCGCAAAATGCGGCATCCCACCCGTATCCGCAAGCTGGAAGGATTCCTCGACGGCGAATAGCCATGGGCGGGGCACCGATCAAAACCATCATCAAGCGCGATGGCCAGCGGGTTCCGTACGATCGGACCCGCATCGCCACCGCCATCGGCAAAGCCGCCGCGTCCACCGGCGGCTTTGGCCTTGAAGAGGCCGAACGCCTGGCGCGGGAGGTGGAGCGGCGCCGGGCGGAGAGCTATGCCGACCAAGAGCCGACCGTCGAGGACTTGCAGGATATCGTCGAGTCCGTGCTGATGGAAAACGGGCATCTGAAAACCGCCCGCGCCTACATTATCTACCGCCACCGCCGCGCCGAGGCGCGCGCCGCCCGCGGCGGCGCGGTCGAGGCCACCGACAACATTCCCTACAAGCGCATCTACGAGGTGCTGCGCTGGAACATCGCGCACGGCTGCGAGTCCATCGAGGGGCTCAACCAAATCCTGGCATCGGGCGGCTACCCGGATCTTGTCGCCGCCTGCGAAGAGCGCTATGCCAACGAGTGCCGTGCCGCGGGCCGCAAGGTGCTCGAACACGGCGACGACGTGCGGCTCGTGATCGTGGCCGGCCCCTCTTCATCCGGAAAAACAACCACCACGATCAAGATGGAGGAGCAGCTTTCCAAGGAGGGGAAAAAACTCAAGGCGCTCAACGTCGACCACTATTTCTTCGATCTCGAAAAGCACCCGCGCGACGAGTTTGGCGACTACGACTACGAAGCGCCCCAGGCGCTGGACATCGATCTGATCAACGAGCATCTCGAACAACTGCTCGCCGGGCGGACGGTCAAGACGCCGCACTACGATTTCCACACCGGCAAGCGCACGCTCAACGTCCACGAAATGCGGCTGGCCGACGACGAGATCCTGCTCATGGACTGCCTGCACGGGCTCTATTCCGAAATGACCCGCAGTGTCCCGGACACCTGCAAGTTCCGGCTGTACATCGAAACGCTCGGCCAGCTGCGCAATCACCAAGGCGAATTCATGCGCTGGACCGACCACCGTCTTCTGCGCCGCATGATCCGCGACAGTTGGAACCGCAACCACGATCCGCTCGACACACTCACCCACTGGCACTATGTCCGCAAAAGCGAGCTGCAAAACATTATTCCATTCATTGGAAACGTCGACTTTCTCGTCAACAGCGCCTTGCCCTACGAATTTCCCGTGCTCAAGGCCAAGCTCTTCCACTATTTCCCCGAGGCGACAGAGCGCTACCGCAACGACTTCAAGCGGCAGGATGCCTGCCTCCGCGCCCGTCGCGTGATGCAGTTTCTCCAACCCTTGGAAACCGGTGCCGACGAAACCTGCATTCCATCCACCTCCCTCTTCCGCGAATTTATCGGCGGCAGCGAATACACATACTAACTCTGGAAGAAATTTTTGAACCACAGATGAACACTGATACACACAGATTATAAGGGAGTAAAAAAGTGCATTCATTAGACGGGATAGATCAGGATATTTTCCAATCACTCCTTGTATCTGTGTTTATCAGTGTTCATCTGTGGTTCATTTCTGTTTTATAGGATTAGTGGTTCTTCTCTCGTAGAACGCAAAAGGTTTCCAATGACAAACAACCCCGCAACCCGAATCTCCGATTTCCAAGCGTTGGAAATGCTGCAACAGATGCCGACGGCGGAGCTGATGGCGCGCGCGGATGCCATCCGCCGGGCGCGACACGGCGACCAGACCTTCTATGTCCACAGCCACAACCTCAATCCCACCAACCGCTGCGTGGTCAAGTGCCGCCTCTGCTCGTTCTGGCGCGCCGAGGGCGATGCGGATGCCTATACCACCTCGCTCGAAGAGGCCCGTAAAAATCTGGAAAAGGCGCAAGGCTGGAACCTCACCGATCTGCATATTGTCGGCGGAATGGTTCCCGAACTGGATCTGGAATATTATGAAAAGCTCTTTTCGTTCGCCCGCGAAATGCTTCCGGGCGTCCTGCTCCAGGGCATGACGGCGGTGGAGATCCACTGGATCGCCGGAAACGCCGGACTCTCCGTCCACGCAACGCTCGAACGGCTGATGGCGGCGGGCTTCGGCTCGGTCTCCGGCGGCGGCGCGGAAATCTTCGCCCCCGAGATCCGCCGACAAATCGCCGCCGACAAGATCGATGCCGACACCTGGCTCGATGTCCACCGCACTGCGCACCAGCTCGGCCTGCCCACCAATGCCACGATGCTTTTTGGCCATATCGAAAACGACGAACAGATTATTGATCATCTTTCCAGACTTCGGAAACTTCAGGACGAAACCGGCGGTTTCCAGGCGGCTATCCCGTTGCCATTCCAAGCCAACGGCAAGGCGCTCGGCGTCCAGTATGGCCCCTCCGGCGACCGGCAGGTGCGCGTCGCTGCCATCACCCGAATCTATCTCGACAACTTTCCGCACGTGCGCATGCTCGTCAACTATATGGATCGCAAGCTACTCGGCGTACTGACCCACAGCGGCGTGGACGACATCGGCGGCACCAGCCTCGACGAACGCGTCGCCAAGGCCGCCGGTGCCCCGCAGAGCCAAAAGTTTTTCTCGGCCGACGAGATGGAAGCCTTCCTTTCCAACCATGGCTGGAAGCCGGTGCTTACCAATTCAGCATATCAGGCACTAGGCACTAGGCAAGAGGCACAAGGTACGAGTGAACGCTGGAAAACTATACTGGAAAAGGCCGAAGCCGGGGAGCGGATTTCTGCGGAGGAGGCGGAAACCCTCTATGTTGAAGCACCGTTTCAGGAGCTAGGGCGCGCGGCCGATGCGCGGCGCAGGCAGATGGTACCCGGCGACATCGCCACCTATGTGGTCGACAAGAACCTCAACACCACCAACGTCTGCACGACGGGGTGCAAATTCTGCGCATTCTACACCGACCCCGGCAGCTCGCGCGGCTACGCTCTTACGCCAGAGCAGGTGGTGGAAAAAGTCAAGAAGGCCGCCGAGGCGGGAGCCACCCAAATCCTCATTCAAGGCGGATTGAATCCAGAACTGGATTTGGAGTATTACGAAACCTGCCTCTCCGGCATCCGCGACAATATCGATATCTGGATCCACTCCCTCTCGCCCACCGAGATCGAGTTCCTCGCCCAAAAGGCGGGCATCTCCATCCGCGACTGCATCCAGCGCCTGAAAGATGCCGGCTTGCAATCGCTCCCCGGCGGCGGCGCGGAGATTCTCGTCGACGAAGTGCGCGAGCGAATCAGCCCCGAAAAGACCCGCTCGCAGACTTGGCTCGATGTGATGGAGACCGCCAACGAACTGGGGCTCAAAACCACCGCCACGATGGTTTATGGATTTGGCGAAACCATTGCCCAGCGCGTCGAGCACCTGATGAAAATCCGCGACCTGCAAGACCGCACCGGTGGCTTTACCGCCTTCATTCCCTGGAGCTTTTCACCGAGCCACACCGAGCTAGACTGCCCGCGCGTCCAGAACGGAACCGACTACCTGCGCCTCGTTGCCATCGCCCGCCTCGTGCTCGACAACATATCGCACCTCCAGGCCGGATGGGTGACGGAGGGGACGGACGTTGCCCAGCTTGCGCTTGGGTTTGGCGCCGACGACTTTGGCGGCGTACTCATGACCGAAGAGGTCGTCAGCGCCACCGGCCTCGACCACGGGGTTGATGAAGAGCAGGTGATCCACCTCATCCGCGAGGCCGGATGGGTGCCCGCGCAGCGCACCACGCAGTACGAGCATCTCAGCATCCATCGCGTGGAGGAAATGTGCGCGAACCGTCCCGCAAGTAGGCGGCTGCGGGTTATCCCAACTCGCGGTTGAGACGGGTGATCTCCGCACGCATCTTTTCGAAGACCTCGGCCTTGTAGACACGGACACTCGTTTCGGAGATGCCAAGTTTCTTCGCGATCTCCGCATTGGGAATTTCCTTCGAGACCATCTTAAAAACCTCCTGCTTGGTTTCGTAGATGTCGGCCTTGATATTGTCCCACGCCAGATTGGTGATGTGCAGCACCCACTCCTCGCGAGCCAGGTTCTCGATGTCGGGAAGCACCTGCTCCTCGATCTCTATGTACTCCTCCTGGTACTCCACGGAATCGCGGCCAGTGATAAAATTTTTCTTGGTGCGGAAAAAGTCGCGCACCGTGTTGCGAGTCATGGCAGCGAGCCAGTTGTGGAACTTGCCCTTGTTCTGGTTGTACTCGAAATCCTCGATCTTTTGCCAGACCTTGGTAAGCACGGCCTGGCTGATGTCCTCCGCATCGTGCTGGTTGATGCCCATGCGGACGATCAGGCTAAGAATAAAGCCCCGGTAGATCTTCTCGAACTCCAGCCACGCGGCCTGGTTCTCGGTCTTTTTGAGCTGGGCGAGCAGGGTGACCCGCGTTGGGTTGTAGTTTTCGGCACTCATGGCATACGTCGCATCATAGCGCGCTCTCCGCCGGATTCAACCCTGCACGGCAACTTCCGTAGCGGTTCATTGTTCTCTTCCCCGGGGATTTCCATTGAAAAGGGGGCGAGGAATTCGATGGCCGCGAAAAGGTGCGAGGAAACTCGGAGCCAACTATTTTCCGGATCTGGAGTTAGACCCTCTGCTGAAGCGGGCGGCAGAATATAGACTGAAGTAACTCCATTTTCCGGGAGGAGCTGGCAATATTCCCCGTAGCCTTACGGCTTGGATTACTGGATGTTTGGAAAAGTGGATTGTTGGGGGAAAACTGATGGTGTAGCGGACATCGTGTCACCATTTGGGTGACATCCATCAATTCCTCCATGGAGCCGTGTTTCCAATCATCCAACTATCCGATCTCCACTATTCCATGCGCAATCAAACGTGATCCTCGTTGCTTTCCTAAAGTTTGGTTTATGGCGAATCATCCGGGAACGCCGAGCCCCAGCTCGGCACACCGCCGCTCGCCTGCTTGGGCAACCGAGACGGATTGCCCTACCTTCCTGCGAAGCCCGCCCGGGAACGCCGAGCTCCAGCTCGGCCTGAAAAGAAAACCCACTCGAGTTGTTCAAAGTGCAGATCTGAGCGACCCCGGCTTTCTCCAGCTTTCCGAGCGAATCAAGAGCTTGTTCAGGCGCCATTTTCGAAGTAAATTTATGGTATAGGAATTTGTATTTTTTGAGAAACAAGGGATGGATGGACACAGGTGTATGCGTAGGTTGACGCGAAGCGAGCCGACAGGCAACCTCCGCTTCGACTCTCCGTAGGTTGAAGCTC
>WFRA01000207.1 GCA_015486775.1 Kiritimatiellales bacterium
AGCGTCAGATGTGTATAAGAGACAGCCCCTGCCCCAACCATCCCCGCCCTCAACAGAAGACGGGTGCTGGCCTATCGAATCAGCAGCAAAAAAGGCCTCCGGCAAGCAATGCTCGCCCACATTGTCTTCAGCCCCCCCCGCGCGCTCGACCTCTCCTTCGAAAACACCATTTCCAAGTAGCGGTTCTGGAAAACTTGTCCGTGCAAGGCCGGTGCCCTGGTTGCGCTCCATGTATCCCTTATGACAATCTTTGCCGATTCGTTCGTGGTGGGGTTCTCCGGCGCGATGACACCCGGGTCGCTGATCGTGCTGGGGCACGCGATCCTGGAAAGCCTGCTCCACGGGTTGTGTTGTGTGGCAGACATTCCTGTCTGCCTTCCAGATACTCAAGAAACCATGTGGGTAGCCCGACGAAACCCATACCTGCCATCTCGGCACAAACCTGCGGCTGGTCTACATAGCGGTATCGGATTAAAAGCCGCCGAGGTCAGGTGTTCTGAAAATAATTTCCATAGGAAATAGACCGCAGCAATTGTAAACATGGACTGAGGATTGCCCACTTTGCTTTATTTCGGATTTTTCAAACCACTAATCTTCCCTAATCGACACTAATTTCAAGGATTCCTGCGAATTAGAGTTGATTAGTGGTTAAATGGTGCTGCGGATGGAGCCGAAAAACGGGATTTTATTAAGGAAAAATTCATATTTACAATTACTGAACGCGGAATGACAAACTTGACAACTGCATTTTTCAGCATCCACCCATCCTTAATTCCACAAGCAATCGGCAAGGTTGGCTGTAGCGCCCGTAGCTTACAGTTTGGATTGCTGGAAAGATGGAAGAATGGATTTTGGAAAAAAAACCGGCGTGGCCGGACAAAGCGTCGCTGAATGGGTGACATGAACCGAATTCTTCGTTCATGGAGTATTTGCAACTATCCAACCATCCCGTCTTCCAACCATCCATGCGCAAGTTTGCGGGTAGCGCTCCCCACCCTTTAATACACTTGTATTCCGTAGGGATACGCGGTAGACCTTGACCGTTGTGACCCAAGAATATTCTAGCACCGATCCTGTCCAGAGCACCGCGAAACCCAAGTGGAAACACGGGGAGGTGCGCCCGCTGACCACCGACGAGCGCACCTCGTTCGTCATCCTTTCGCTCTACCTAATGGCTTTTTGCCTCTGCACCTTCATCTACTGGAACTCGCTGCCGCTACGTATCCTTGGCCTGACCGCCGGAAGCGGCGGGCTTTTTCTTTTCGTGGCGGCCTTCTTCAACACCGAGGCACCCGAAAAGAGCCACTCCATCCACCCGGTGCGCTCCTACGCCTTCAGCCTGATCACCATCCTGCTGCTCCTGCTTGTCATCCGTATCGTGGGCGGCTTCATGGGCAGCTTCGCCCTCTCCGCCGTGGTCATCTACTCCGGGCTGCTTGTTGCGCTGGTGGTCTTCCGCAAGGCCTTAGTCCAGGTGGTGACCACCCTGCTACTAGTGGTGTTTGTTTTTGTCACCGTCGCCAACCGCGAAGATATACTAGAGGGGCGGATGGATCTCAAGGACTCCCTCCGGCAGTGCGGAACCATCTGCTTCCAGCTCGGCCCAGTCCAGGACGTGGTCAACTTGGTGCTCTCCGGAAACTACATGGGCTACCTCTCGCGCGTCGACTACCGCGACCGGCAAATCAACATCCTGGCCATCCGCACCGTAGCCGACACCAACGACGACGATATCCAGAAAACCCGGGCCATCCTTGATTATGTCAGCAACCAGATCCACTATGTCTCCGACCCGGACGACGGCATGGAGTTTGTCAAGGATCCGCTCACCACCCTCGAGGCCGGGGGCGGCGACTGCGAGGACCAGACCCTGCTTCTCTGCTCCATGCTCGAATCCGTCGGCGTGAAAACCTACATCGCCTTCACCGACGACCACGTATTCGCCCTCGCCCGGTTCCACAAGAAGAACCGAGGACTCGACGCCAAACCCTTCCTGTTCATCGACGGCTTCCCCTGCTACGCCCTCGATGCAGCCGACCCCGGTGCCGACATCGGACGGTGCGCCGCCATACCCCTTGAGGTAAAGCGCGTTTTCGACGTGCGCCGGAAAGCGCCCGTCCGTTTTTCGCTCGGAAAAAACGGCTAGTGCGGCTTCGCGCCGGATTTTTGATTTTAGATTGCCAACTGCCGATTTGCGGGTCAGCGACACCTCCGCAAATGGACGGAAATAATTCCATGCGCGGGGATTGACGCAACAAGGCCGGTTGAGTACTGTTCCCGCTCGTTTTCAAAAGAACATCTGTTCCAACCCATAAAACAAGAGAGGTAAAGACATGGCAACAAAAGTTGGTATCAACGGTTTTGGCCGTATCGGACGCATGGTTTTCCGCGCAGCGGTAGCCCGCGAAGACATCGAAGTAGTAGGCATCAACGACCTGCTCGACGTAGACTATCTGGCCTATATGCTCAAGTACGACTCCGTGCACGGCCGTTTCAACGGTAGCGTGGAAGTAAAGGACGGTACTCTCGTCGTAAATGGGAAATCCATCCGTATCACGGCCGAACGCGATCCCGCCAACCTGAAATGGGACGAAGTCGAAGCCGAAGTCGTGGTGGAGTCCACCGGGTTCTTCCTGACCGACGAAACTGCCCGCAAGCACATCGAAGCCGGCGCAAAGAAAGTGGTTCTCTCCGCTCCCTCGAAAGATGCCACCCCCATGTTTGTCTGCGGTGTCAACACCGACAGCTATGATGGACAGGACATCGTCTCCAACGCTTCCTGCACCACCAATTGCCTGGCACCAGTCGCCAAGGTTCTGAACGACAAGTTCGGCATCGACAAAGGCCTGATGACCACCATCCACGCGGCAACTGCGACCCAGAAAACTGTTGACGGCCCCTCCATGAAAGATTGGCGCGGCGGACGCGGAATCCTAGAAAACATCATTCCTTCCTCCACCGGCGCAGCCAAGGCGGTAGGCAAAGTGATTCCGGAACTCAACGGCAAGCTCACCGGCATGGCCTTCCGTGTTCCGACCTCTGATGTTTCCGTGGTCGACCTCACCGTCACCCTCAAGAACGAAGTCTCCTACGAAGACATCTGCGCGGCGATGAAAGAAGCTTCCGAAGGTGCCATGAAGGGCATCCTCGGCTACACCGAAGAGTCCGTGGTCTCCACCGACTTCCGCAACGAAACCTGCACCTCCGTGTTCGATGCCAAAGCTGGCATCCAGCTCGACGGCACCTTCGTGAAAGTCGTCTCCTGGTATGACAATGAGTGGGGATACTCCTGCAAGGTGCTCGACCTGATCAAGGTTATCGTTGGCTAACGCCGCGAAACCGCGATTCAAGAAAGCGTCCCGTTCCGGGGCGCTTTTTTTGTGGCGATCTCTTTCGATTCTTGTCAAATTACCTGTAGATTTCGGTTGACCCGCCCGAAATACGCAGGTTACATGCCGTCAAAAGGAGAAGCAAATGCTGAACCGGAACCTTTCCGAAAAAATAACCCGCTGCCTAAACCAGTTTCCCGTCGTTGCCCTGACTGGGGCACGGCAAAGCGGAAAAACAACGCTGGCCAGAATGATCTGTCCGGATTGGGACTATTTTGATCTGGAACGAGGAACGGACTTTGATGCCCTCACGGCGGACTTCGACTTTTTCTTTCGGCAGCATCCCGATTCTCTCATCATCGACGAGGCGCAGCTTTCCCCTGAACTGTTTCGAGAACTGCGGGGAGTTGTCGATGCGGATCGAGGCCGGAAGGACCGCTTTTTGCTGACTGGGTCGAGTTCTCCCGAACTAACCCGCAACATTTCCGAAAGCCTGGCTGGACGCATTGCGCAGATTGAAGTCGGAACGCTGAAAATGAACGAGCGGCACGGCATGCCGTTGCCGGAAATCTATTTGATTCTTCAAGACAAGCCGGTGGAGGAACACCTTGAAAAACTCCGGAAGATTTCACACCCGCTATCCACGGAACACGTGCTGGAACATTTTCTTAAAGGCGGTTATCCCGAGCTTGTGACGCAGGATGATTGCCTGTTCCGTTCCGAGTGGATGAACCATTACGAACAGACCTATCTTGACCGCGACATACACCGTCTCTTCCCTGGGCTGAACCTGCAGAACTATCGCCGTTTTCTTGGAATGCTCTCCGAACTTTCCGGAACCATCATCAACCGTTCCGAGATTGGCCGATCCCTGAATGTGAACGAATCCACCATTCGCGACTATCTGGATATCGCCCAGGGCACCTATCTCTGGAGGATACTTCCGAGCCTGGAACCAACGCACAGCAAATCCATTGTGAAGATGCCGCGCGGATATCTGCGCGATAGTGGCCTGTTGCACCATCTGACAAATGTGCGGGATATGGATCATCTGGCACGCCGACCTGGAACGGGTTCGGCTTTTGAAGGATTTGTCATCGAAGAGATCATTCAAGGGCTAAATGCGGTTGAGAGCGCCCGATGGAAACATGCCTTCTACCGCACCCGGGGCGGGGCGGAAGTCGACCTGGTCTTAACTTCACCCAACGGCGACCGCATACCGATTGAAATCAAATTCGGAGTCAGCGTCCGACGTGCCCAGCTAAGATCCCTTTCAGCCTTTATCGAACAGGAAAACTGCCCCTACGGAATCTTGGTCTGCAATTCCGAAAAGATCGAAATGCTCACCGAAAAAATCATTCAATTACCCGCTGGCTGCCTTTGAGACTTCTGGCAAGGGGGATTGAAACGAAAGCATGTACGAACATCTGAGTGCGCGTATTTTTGAAGGGAACGTTGGTTCCAAACCTGCTACATTGACCTCATGGAAGCGATCCACGAAACCATCTCATCCCTCGGGAGAGCCGCCCCCTACGCCAGCGTTGCTCTTTTTCTGCTGGCCAGCCTGCTGGTGGTGTGGCGGCTGGAGGCGCTCTCGAACCAAGGGGTGGAGGGCACCGTGCTGGGCACCCTCTTCATGCCGTTTTGCTCGGGCATGGGCAACCTGGTCTTTGCCTGGGTGCTGGTCCGCAACGCGGGCGACGGCAACGACGTGGTGGTCAACTGCCTCTTCAACAACATTACCAACCTCACGCTGCTCGTCGGCCTGCCGGCACTCATCTGGAGCATGGCGAGCATTCCCCGCAAAAAGAGCCAGGCGGCGGTGCGCGAACACCAGATTGGACGCCTCGCACTCGCGCTCAACCTGGTGGCGACCCTCTTTTTCTCCCTCTTTGTCTGGCTGCTGGCCGCCGACGGCGCCCTCTCCCGAGCCGATGGAGCCGTGCTGCTAGGCCTCTTCTTTTTCTGGCAGTGCTTCCACATCTACGACGTAAAAAAAACCAACCTGCTCAAAAAGAAGGCCTATCCCAAAACCCTCCCGCTAGAAATTATCCTGCTGCTCGGCGGCGCCTTCGCCATCTTTGCCAGCACCGACTGGCTCGTCGGCTGGTTCCAAGGATTGGAAAGCGATCTCCTGCCGCCCCGACTGCTCGGCTGGGCCAGCGGCGTGCTGATGGTGCTGCCCAACGCGCTGCTGGCCTTCTACTACGGTTCCAAAGATCGGATGGACGTGGTCTACACCTCGCAATCGGGCGATGCCCACATCTGCATTCCCCTGAGCCTCGGCCTCTTTGCCGCCTTCCGCCCCATCGCCACGAGCGCATTCCTGCAGCACGCGCTGCTGCTCCTCATGGCGCTTTGCGCCGCCCATCTCATCTTTGTGTTGGCACTCGGTCGACTTCCCCGCATTTTTGCCATCGGCTTTCTTGCCGCATTCGGCTATTGCATCTGGCTGGGCATGAACCTTTCCCCCTGAAACAGGAGATTTAACC
>WFRA01000208.1 GCA_015486775.1 Kiritimatiellales bacterium
CTGGGTGGTCCAAAACGCAACTACGGCCCCACCATTCCAGGCGTAATCCGCGCACCCTATCCCGATCCCTACCGCGATCCGCTGGGCTTGTGCGACGGCGCTCCAGACTTTGGAAAATATTTTGATCATCTCGAATATATTATTGCAACCAACTCGACCGGTTCGCTGGCAGGCCTGATCGTGGAGCCCTATCAGGGGGCGGGCGGCTTTGTTTTCCCGCCCAAGGGCTGGCTCAAAAAGCTGCGCGAATGGGCTCGCGAAAAGGGAATCCTCTTTGCGCTGGACGAAGTCCAGGCTTCATATGGACGTACTGGAAAAATGTGGGCGGCCGACCACGAGGATCTGCAACCCGACCTGCTGACACTGGGCAAAGGAATCGGAAGCGGCGTATCCGTTTCGGCAATCTGCTCGACCAGCGAAATATTTGGTTGCCTCTCCAAAGGTGAGATGAGCAGCACCTATGGCGGCAACCCGGTATCCAGTGCCGCGGTCACGGCCGTGCTCGATATTTTCGAAAAGGAAAATCTGGTCGAGAATTCGCGGGAGATGGGTGCATACATCAAAAAACGCCTCGTCGAAATAGCCGAGCGCTGCCCCTACTTGGGCGATGTGCGCGGCATGGGGCTGGTGATGGGGTTGGATTTTGTAAAGGACAAGCAAACGAAAGAACCCGCTCCGGAGCTCATTCAAAAAATGATTGATGCATGCGCCGCAAAGGGATTGCTTGTCGGGTCTGTAGGACTGCATGGCAATGTGCTGCGCGTCGCGCCTCCGCTCGTGATTACCCAGGAGCAAGCCGACGAAAGCCTTGCCATCATGGATGACGTTTTAAGCAACCTTCAACTTTAAGGAGTTGGGATGAAAAGTGCTATTGAACAAACAACGGACTTTCTCTCCAAACTAGTCTCCATTCCTTCCGTCTCCGGGCAGGAGGCAGAGGCGATGGACTGGATTGCGGAACAATTTGCCCGATTCGATGTGGAGATCGAAAAGATTCCTCTGTCGGATAACCTTAAAACCGACCCGGATTACAGTAGCCCGATTCCCGGCATTGCCTACAACGGACGGCACAACCTGCGCATCGTCCGCCGGGGGCGCGACCGGAGCAAGGCTCTGCTTTTCAACGCGCATGTCGATGTTGTCCCACCCTCCGAAGGAATGGACGATCCATATTCAGGCAAGGTCAAGGATGGGATTTTATACGGTCGCGGAGCCTGCGACACCAAGGGGCCGCTTTCGACCGTCTATTGCCTATTGAGTATGCTGGAAGAACAGCGGATCGAACCTGATCGCGATCTGATTTTTCACTTTGTTGTAGAAGAAGAAAACGGCGGAAATGGATCGCTGGCCATGGCGCGGCACGGCGAAAAAGCCGACGGTTGCATTGTTCTTGAACCGACGGAAGGCCGAGTGCTTACGTCCATTCGCGGCGCCGTCTGGTTTAAAATTGAATTTACCGGCGTGGCTGGACATAGCGGGGAAGCCGGACGCACCCGCAGCGCGCTTCTGATGGCGCATGAGGCAATTAGCTGCCTGACGGAATATCACCGGGATCTGCTGGCATCCTCCAAAGGCATTGACCTGTTCGATGCCTACGAAAACCCGATGCCCATCACCTTCGGCAGGTTGAGCGCCGGGAACTGGCCGGCGGCCGCCCCGAATAGCGCCATCCTTGAAGGGGTGCTGGGACTGCTTCCCAACAAAACAAAAGAGGATATTTGCCGCGAAATGGAGGCGGCTCTTCTCGGCTCCGGTTTAAACCCATCGGATTTCAAGCTAACCTTCACATACCGCCACGATTGCAGCGTAACGGATCCAACGGGCGAACTTCCGCAGGGGCTACTTGCAAGCGGACGGGCTGTCGGCATCGACTCGAAGATCGACGCGATGACCGCCAGCTGCGATGCATGGCTTTACAACAACTACCTTGAAATCCCTACAGTGGTTTTTGGGCCGGGCTCCCTCTCGGTGGCTCATTCAAAAAATGAACATATCCAACTATTGGAAATTGAGCAGGCCGCGTCGGCATTCCTCGATCTGGTCTCAAAAAAAGGAAATCATGAAAGCATTGGTTAAAACAGCAAAAGGAGTTGGGAATATCGAACTGCGGGATGTTGAAGTTCCGAAGCCAAAGGATGACGAGGTGCTCATCCAGATCGCGGCTTGCGGCATTTGCGGTACCGATATCCATGTAAAGAACGATAATTTTCCGTATTGGCCGCCCGTCACGCTGGGCCATGAGTTTGCAGGCACGATTCTGGAGGCCGGCAAAGACTGCAAGGTGATGAAGGTCGGCGACCGCGTGGTGGCCGAGCCGCACACCAAGGCCTGCGGGCAGTGCTACCTATGCCGTACCGGGAACATCCAGATCTGCTCAGAAAAGCGTAGCCCGGGGTGGGGCATCGACGGCGGTATGGCTGAATATATCTGCTACCCCGAAAAACTACTTCACCGCATTCCCGACCACATGAGTTGGGAACAGGCCGCCATGGTGGAGCCGGTGGCCAACATTGTTACCGATCTGCTTGAGCGCACTACTGTCGAAGCCGGCGATGTGGTGGTGGTGCAGGGGCCGGGGCCGATCGGATTGATCGCCGCCATGGCGGCTCGCGCGGTCGGTGCGTCCAAAGTGGTTCTGGTCGGAACGCCGGGAGATCTGACGGTTCGCTTTAAAAAGGCCGAAGAGCTCGGCTTTTCCCACCTCGTGAATGTTGCCGAAACCGATCCCGTCGAATATGTAACCAACTTGACCGGCGGTCGCGGGGCGGATGTTGTCGTGGAATGCAGTGGATCGCCACGAGCCATTCCCTTGATTCCCGACCTGCTACGCAAACAGGGCCGTGTCTGCATCGTCGGCCTGACTGGCGGGAAAAAAGTGGAACTCGACTGGGATAAGTTTGCCTTTAAAGCTCTGGCGGTGGTTTTCAACCTTTCCACCTTCTACACCTCTTGGGA
>WFRA01000209.1 GCA_015486775.1 Kiritimatiellales bacterium
GGGGGATGCTTCCAAGGTTCGGAAAGATCTGGGTTGGGAACCCGAGGTCAAATTTGACCAGCTCGTGGAAAAGGTACGCCCCGACGAGGTCTATAATTTGGCCTCGCAGTCGCATGTGGGCATCTCCTTCGAGATGCCGGAATATTCCACCAACGTCAATGCGCTCGGTACCTTGCGGTTGCTCGAAGCGATCCACGACTATGCCCCCGATGCCCGCTTTTTCCAGGCCTCTTCTTCCGAGCTTTTTGGCGAGGCGGTCGAATCGCCACAGACCGAGCAGACCCCCTTTCGTCCCAATTCGCCCTACGCCGTCGCCAAGCTCTACGCCTACTGGATGGTCGTCAATTATCGGCAGACCTACGGCATCCATGCTTGCAACGGCATCCTGTTTAACCACGAGTCGCCCCGCCGCGGCGAAAACTTTGTGACCCGTAAAATCACCCAGACCGTCGCGCGGATTTCCCAAGGATTGGAAACCAGCCTTTCCATTGGAAATATGGAGGCCAAGCGCGACTGGGGCTATGCGCCCGACTACGTTCGCGCCATGTGGCTGATGCTCCAGCAGGAGCAGGCCGACGATTGGGTCGTCGCCACCGGCGAGCTCCACTCGGTGCGGGAATTTATCGAAAAAGCCTTTGCGCATGTCGGCATCCAGCTGGAGTGGCAGGGCGAAAAAACTGATGAGCGCGGAATTGACCGCTCCACCGGCAAAACCGTGGTCGAGGTGAATCCAAAATATTATCGCCCCATCGATATTGATTCTGTGCTGGGGGATGCTTCCAAGGTTCGGAAAGATCTGGGTTGGGAACCCGAGGTCAAATTTGACCAGCTCGTGGAAATCATGATGGAGGCCGATCTGGCCATCGCCTGTAAAGCCGGATAGGAGCTACTTTGAAAATTTTGATCTTAAATTGGCGGGACGTAAAACATCCCCGAGCGGGAGGTGCCGAGATGCGCCTGCATCAAATTTACGCCCCGCTCACGCAGCAAGGCCATGAAGTGGTGCTCTACTCCTGTGCTTTTCCCAGCTGCAAAAAAGAGGAAGTGGTTGACGGTATTCAGGTTTATCGCTTGGGCAACGATCTCACCTTCGCCCCGCTCTGTACCCTGAACCTCAACCGCTGGGCCAAAAAGCATCAGGCCGACATTGTGGTGGAAGAGCTAAACAAGCTACCGTTCTACTCGCCCATCGTCTACAAAGGGCCGCTCATGATTCAGATGGCGCATCTCTGGCGCAACTCCATCTTCAAGGAGGCCAGCTTCCCGGTGGCCTTTGTGGTTTGGTTCTTCGAGCAGACCATTGGCTGGTTCTACAAGAATTGCTGGTTTTCCTGCTACAGCACCTGCACCCAGAGCGACCTGAAAGCCTTTGGTGCAAAAGATGAGCGCAACCGCCTCATCTACTGCGGTGCCGATCTTTCTTCCTACGTTCCGCCTCAAGAAGAGGCGCGCGAACCCTTCATCCTCTGGATCAGCCGCCTGCAGAAATACAAGGGGCCGACCGATGCCGTCGAGGTGCTCGAAAAGCTGCAATCCGAATTTCCCGATCTCAAACTGGTGTTTGTCGGTTCCGGCCCCTTCAAGGGGAAGCTCGAAGAGTTCATTGCCGAAAAAGGGTTGCAGGACAAGGTGCGGTTGACCGGGTTCATCAGCGAAGAGGAAAAGATCGGTTTGCTCCAGCGCGCCGCCGTTCATCTGCAATCCAGCTACAAAGAAGGGTGGGGCTTGAGCGTCATCGAAGCGAATGCCTGCGGCTGCCCCGTCGTTGCCAACGACACCACCGGCCTACGCGACAGCTGCCGCGACAACGAAACCGGCCTGCTCTACAAGCACTGCGACATCGAAGACGCCGCTTCCAAGGTCCGGAAAATCCTCACCGACGAACCCCTGCGCAACCGCCTCGTCGAAAAAGGCCGCGAATGGGCCGCCACCTTCAGCTGGGAGCGCAATACCCGCGAGATCCTCGACTACCTCCAGGAAATCATCGACGCGGAAAAGGAGGAAAATGGCAACGAAGGTTAAAACGATCACGGCACTTGTGCCCCGGCAAGGGAGTTGGTGTGGGTAAGAAAAACCAAAAACTAAATATTGAGGGAACAGAGGTTGCATTGGTTTTTAAC
>WFRA01000210.1 GCA_015486775.1 Kiritimatiellales bacterium
CGGCAATCCCGCGCCGCCGCGCCGCATTGGCCACCGCCAGCGAACGCTTCAGTCCGATGTGGACGCTCTCTTCGAGCGTGTAGCTTTTGACCGGTTCCTGCGCAAAGGAGGAGAGGGCGGCACCCAGCAGCGCGACCACGGCAAGTTTCCGGCTTTGCGCCAAGATTTTTTCCAGCATTTTCTTATGGGAAGCACGTTCCGTATCCGTGAGGCATCCATAGGTTTTGCGGATTCCGCTCTTGCGGTTTTCCTCCACCTGCCGGATCAGCTCCTTTCCCTTGGCCGTGAGCGAAACATGGACGATCCGCCGGTCGGCCGAGCCGCGTTCGCGCCGGATCAGCCCCGCATCTTCCAGCCGGTTGAGCAGCGCGGAGGTCGACGACTTCCCGTGGTGGAGTGCCGTAGCCAGCTCGTTAACGGTCAGCTTTTCCGACTGGTTGATATAGTGGAGCGCCCAGAATTGCGGGAGCGAGACCCTTCCCGAGGCCACCGAGTCGCTGTCCCCGCGCGTGATCGAGGAGATCAGCTCCGGCAGTGCCCCGGACATGAATTCGACGAATTGATCCTGTGAGATGGTTTTCATTGCGAATAGTTCGTAGCACGAACCATTCCCGGAGCCAACGCAAACCGCAAATAATATTCCGTTCCGTTTTGCCCGCCGTCCCAAAGCGGGGTAGAATGTTTCCATCTTTACACGAGGTGTATCTATGCAAGAGCAGGTCAATCAAGCTGTTATATTCACCAAACCCGTGCATCACCTAGGGGTGCCGCTCACCCCGGCGGAGCTCGATGGGCAGCTGCGAACTTTTTTTTTGGAGAAGGGATTCGCGATTGTCAAAAGCAAGAAAACGACGGGGTCGGAGCTGGCCGCGCGCAACACCATCCGGCAGCACTACCTGATGTACAGCCAGGCCTCCTGCATCGAATCCGCCGACGATCTGGAGCTTTTGCCCGATGCCGGGGAGCGGTTCGAGGAGGCTTTCGGCAAAGCGTGGGACGCGGAGGTGCGGGCGGGACGCATCGTGGGCAATCCCGCCTTGATGGATGAAAAAGGGATCGATGCCGCCGCACTGTTCAACCATTGGAACTCCCGGTTTGCCGCCGGGGAAACGCGCAAGATACAGGCCGGGCTACTCATGGCGTGGATTGAGGAGCTCGACCGCTACTGCATCAACGGCTTCTATCCCGTCATGGAGGAAATCTTCAACCATCCCGCCACGGTGATGGACTACCATGTGGTCGAGTTCGATCCCGGCCAGGTTACGTGGGAGTGCTTCCGCAAGAAAATTCTCGGCGCAACGAATGCCGCCCAGGCCGATTCCGAAAGTTTCCGGGGCCGGCTCTATTCCACCTTTGGCGCTTCCCTGGAATTTCCCGGACGCGACAACTTTGCGCACGGAAGCGCCGGGCCGCTCGAAGGCCTGGTTGAGCGGATCGTCCACGAACCGGACTTCGACATGCAAACCAACCCCGTCGGCCGTTTCCTTCTGGGGCGGGGGATCGACCTCGAAACGTTCAAGGATTGGAAGTCCCGCCAGCCCGTCTACCGGCTCGGCGAAATCTTCGACGCCACCGAGAAAAAAAACACCGCCGAGGCGCTGGAGCGGATTGCCGAAATCAGCTTTTAGCTTCCCAGCCCGCACCCTTTTTCGGCAACCTCCTTTTCTGTTTCTGCAACAGGGAGTGACCACGAAAAGGCGCAGGGAACCTCGAGGTCAACTGTTTTCCGATATCTGGAAGGAGACCTACTGCAGAAGCAGACGGCAGAAATGATGAAAAAAGCGTTCTGACCCCTCTGCTGACCTCTCTGCCCCTCTGACCGGCGCGAGCTAATCCGCTGCCATGTGCGCTATTTCAACGATGGCGTGGCCTTGGGTAGCCGGTTGTTTGTCGAAGAGGTGTTTGCGCAGAACCGCTCCCTTTTCGGGGAGCGGAGGAAGGACGGGGCGCGGAAGATGAAGGGCGGCGATTGGGGCGGGCTTTTTTGCCTGCGCAACCTTTCCGCCGCGCTCGCCGCTCCGGGATGAGATTGGAAACAACACGCTTCAGGAAAGACGGATTGCGGGTCAATCGATGGTGCGGCAGCGTTCGATATGGGTGTTGTCGAAGGTCAGCCTGCCAAGGCGCAGACGGATGGTTTTTTCGCGCAGGGAGGGAACGAGCAGCGAATCGAGCATCAGCTTGCCCTCGAATTCCTCGTCCCAGCCGCAAAGGCGGAGGCGGACGCGCCGGTTGAGGGGAATGCCGAACTTGTCCGCCAAATCCCGGATGGCGCGTTGCTGCTCGGAGTAGAAGAGATGGTGTCCCTCCTCGCCCAGGTTGCGCGGAAATTCAAGCAGGTCGTCCGCCGCAAAGTCAAAATCGAGCTGTTCGCCATCCGCATCCATGACCAAGGAGGATAGAGGAACTTTTTGGCAAAGCAAATTGGCTTTTTATTTTTTCCGATATCTGGAAGGATGCGCGGCAACAGGAGTCTTTCATGAAAACACCCCAATCCATCTTATTGCTCGCCACCATGGCAACCCTGCTTGGAAGCGGATGCGTGAGCCGTACGGTTTCCTCTACCCCCGGACGCTCCGTGGACAGCGGCTCAAAAGAAGACGATGCCTACGGCTTGAACCCAAAACCCAAAGTCGTCGAGAAAAAGATCGTCTGGATCTGGCAGAAGGAATACCGCGAGGGCAGATAGCGATTAATCCGTCCCCGCGCCAAAAAGCGATTGCTTGTTTTTCCAAGGTCTGGAAGATTGGCGCCTTTGTTTTTCAGGGGAACAGGACAC
>WFRA01000211.1 GCA_015486775.1 Kiritimatiellales bacterium
ATGGGGAGTTTCATCAGGTTGCCCTTGCCTTGGGTGAGGGTGCGGTTGAAGAGGGGCGGAGTTGCGGTAGCGGTCGGCATAGTCGGCGAGTTTCTGGCTCACTTCATCGCGTTGCGCCGGGGTGAGGTTTTGTTGCTGAAATCATCGCTCCGCATCGTTGGGGTTGGTTCCGACATCGGATTCATCGCAGTTGACGCGCTCATCGACAGCGGAGTCATTGTTTTCTCCAATGGCACCGCTCGGCGGGAAACGTTCTTCACGTCAGAATCCGAACCCATGTAGGGCATGATCCGCTTCGCGGAAAACTCATCATCGTTGTTCCAATTCGACCTCCATCGATTTCCCATCGACGCATTCAACGCTCAGCAACGTCGAGTCGCCGACGGGTTCTGTCCACGCTTTGGCCGTACCCTTGATTTTCCACGACCCGGCCAGCTTAAGCGTGACAGGCGCGGCCTTGGAAACCCCGCTAAAGAGGCCCTTGACCGCATCCTCCTTCTGGTTCAGGTCGGGATTGGCCACGGAAACTCCAAGCCCCTCCGCACTTTTTCGAACCATTGCGAAGCAGGGCACCGACACCGACTCCAATACTCCAACACCCATCGTCCCTCCCTCAAAACAGGCGTAGGCGACAGTGCCACTTTCGGTATCCTCGACAATGTGCGCCCGGTCGTCCTGGCGAAGGATTCTAAAAGAGGGGAATTCAGCAACCCTTTTCTCAAAAGCCGGGATATCCATTACCCCAACCTGCGGGAAAATGACATAGGCGTATGTGCCGTTGTTCGGTGCATTGCCATGGGTTATCCAAGCCGTGGAAAAGAATCCCGATGCACTGGCAACCGCCCCCGTCTTGCCCTCGCCCTTGCGGAGTGAATATGTGTTGTTGGGCGATGACTGCTCCTTGTTGGTCACCACGACGATGGAATCGCTCAAAACCTTGTATCCGTTCCCGGCAGGATCGAGCAGCAGCTCCTCCCCGTCATAGACGGCCAGATTGTCGGGTGTGGTGGCCATCTGGAACAGCGTAGTATGCACGGGGGCGTGGCCGCACGCTTCGATGCCCGAACCGAGACAAAGCAAGCGCTCTCCAAAACAGAAGACCGATTTGTGCGCCTTAAGCCCGGCAGGGAACCTCATCTTTTTCTTCTCGGGATCGATGGAGAACCCATCGGCCTCGTTGAGCTTCATGGCCCAAACACCGTTGCCGCCGAGCGCGCAGCCGCCGGCATAGGACTCCTCCGACTTAAACATGAGCAATGGTTCCTCCGGTTCCAGCTCCTTGAACGGAAGTTCAACCGTGGTAGCACCGGGCGGGTGGTTCCAGTCCCACCCATCTTCGATATAGCCCGCCTGCTCCTGCGGCATGTTCGGAAGGATTTGCACCGTCCCATTGGATTGATAGCGACCATAGCGATTGTCGAGGTTGTAGATTTCCGATGCCCAGACATAGCGGCTATAACCCTTGATGTTGACCGACCAGTCGGCGCGACGATGAACGGAGAGCGCGGCATACGGGAATGTCCAGTGCCCGGTCGGCGGCGAGGGATCGAGCTCCAACCCATCAAAGGAATTGTCCGGCGGGTTGCCCCACAGCCGGACGTAAGTGGATGCTACCTTGGCATCAATCGCGTGTTTCCCATCGGGGGTTCCACTCAAGGCAAGCAACCGGCAGGCATTCTTGAGCGAGGCTATGTTTCCGCCTAGCGGATGGCGCCCGGCCTGGCCAAGGCCATAGTAGAGCGGGTTGCTGTATATCGTCGATGCCAAAAATGCGTGCCGGAAGTTGGCGTGGCCGGCTTCCCCAATGCGATAGCAGGTTCCCGAGAGCGTTTTAAGACTGACAGGTACGCGCTCGAATGCACCGGTGGCATAGGCGGGATAGTGTCCCCAATGGTGCCACGCGGTTCCATCGGGCTTAAACCCGTCGCTCGTATCGCTAGTGAACGCCAGCGCGGAAGACAAGTAATCCGAGTAGGCTTGGAGCAGGGCCGACTGCCGCGCGGGGTCGGTGGTAAGAAACGATGCCATGAGACGAAAGACCGACTGCGTGTTGTAGAAG
>WFRA01000212.1 GCA_015486775.1 Kiritimatiellales bacterium
CATTTTTTCTTGCCACTTATCGTAGTGCCGAAATATCCGCAAACCATTCCTCCAACACCACATCTAGCTGATTTTAAACAACATCATTAGACATAAGATATATTATGCGACGTAGTAATTGTTGATTGAAATGTGGATAACTGTGGATAAATCAGATGGCCATTTTTTATCGTACCCGTCTTTCGGCCTGTTATCGCTTTCAGAACCTCAAGATTGTCTTCAGAGATTTTTATTTGAATGGTTTTCATTTTATTAAGTCGCTTGATCCCTTGTTGAATGCTATTCGGTTTTATTCCTCCGCAAGGGAAAGAATCTCTGCGGTTGTCGAATGCTTCCCGCTTCGCACGTCCTCCAGCCGACTTTTCATCGGATTATCGCTTTGCTTGGTTTCGCACGCCAGCCCGTGGCGCTTCAATGAAGTGACGGCCACATCTCCCTTGATAACAACTTCCACCGCCCAGCGAACCGCTGCCGCCCCGGTTTTTTGACCGGCAATGCTTTTAATGACTTCGCAATCTCTGTCTTTCAGCTTTATCTTGATCGTTTTCATAGCTTAATTTTATTTGTACGCACAATGCAAAGTACCCGCACCAACTACAAATCTTTCTTGGTTTGACATTTGATTTCTTTAAATATTTGGTCCAAATCAGAGTAAACGGCCGCTTTGTCGACCAATTGCTGCACGGTCTCTTTATATGTTTTTGTTCCGAGGATACTTTTTACCTCTTCCAGAGATTCGCCTTCAATTGTAACGGTGTGCTTCGTTTTCATTTTTAGCTTTCCTGAAAAATCCACTTTTCGTCGCCAGTCAGCATAATGTGCAACTATTTTACCCCTGACGGGTTTCATTCATGAACCTCCGCTTCTTGCAACTCAAGCAATTGCCTTCCCGCATCAACCGCCAATGCTTTTGTTA
Organism: Kiritimatiellales bacterium; assembly: GCA_015486775.1. Classification (GTDB taxonomy): domain Bacteria; phylum Verrucomicrobiota; class Kiritimatiellia; order Kiritimatiellales; family Pontiellaceae; genus Pontiella. Next base: position 917 of record WFRA01000212.1, read on the forward strand.
CAAGAAAGTTCACTGCTTCCTTGTATGTTTTCTTTCCGACGATTTTCTTCAGCTCGTCCGCCTTTTGCTTGGGGATCTCTACTCGGATAACTTTCTCTTTCATGATCCTCATGGTCAGTATATGTAGCGAACGCCTTCCTCTTCGGCTTCCTGATACGCAAACTCCTTCTGGTTTGTCAGAAAATCGAAGCATTCGTCCTCCGTTTTGCCTTGGAACGCAACCCTTCCCGTATCCTTCTCGCGAATTCGCCACCCGTCGTTCTGCTTTATGATTTGCACGGTTTTCATTTCGTATTTCATCTCCCTCCCCTACTCTTCTTACTGGGAAAAATCAAGTGTCGCTCTTTTGGGTTTGGTTATTTTTTTAATTCGTGCGTCGGTCATCAAACAGAATGAATGGGTAAAAAGGATAGGCATCCCGCCTGTCTATAGAAGCAGGAGAGGAATAGATAGTAAAAAAAGAAAAAGGCCGCCTTCTGGAGACGGCCAAGGACACTCCGTAGAATGTCGCCCTCAGAACAAAGTTCTTTACTGGAACTTGTAGAGAATGGTGATAGTATGTACGGACGCTGGAATTGCAAGCAGGAAAACTGGGGAAGAAAGATGACTGACGCAAAACGGAAACAGACAACCCTTGGACTGGATATTGGTACCAATTCAGTTGGGTGGGCGCTTATTGAAACCTCGGGTTCTTCCAATGGACGAATTGTCGAGATGGGGAGCCATGTCTTCCCGCTGGCAGTAGAAGGAGATGTCGAAAACGGGAAGTATGAGACCAAGAACTCCACTCGGCGGCTCAAGCGGTTGATGCGCCGCCAGAATGATCGCCGTAAACGACGGCTTAAACGGGTTCGATCTATTTTGCAGGAAGCGGGCCTATTGCCAAATAATAGCGATCTGGCTCAGGCCATCCTGACTATTGACCGCTCCTATCTCGCCGCAAATGGAGGGAGCAATATCCCAAAGGATGTGCTGGCCCATGTGGTTCCCTACGCCCTGCGGCGGGTTGCGCTGGATTATCCGCTGGAGCCGAAGCAACTGGGTCGGGCCTTGTACCATCTGGCGCAGCGCCGCGGATTCCTGAGCAACCGCAAGATTCAGCAGGACGATAACGAAGGCGTGGTCAAGGGTGGAATTTCCGAGCTTCGGAAGGAGATGGAACGAGCCGGAGCTCGGACGCTGGGCGAATACTTTTCCAGGCTCAACCTGGAAGAGCGGCGCATTCGGGGGCACTATACGCACCGCTCCATGTTCGAGGAGGAGTTTGAAAAGATCTGGGAGGTTCAGCGGCGGTTTCACCCGGATCTGCTAACGGAGGAACTGCGCAAGAAGCTCCACAACGCCCTTTTCTTCCAGCGACCACTAAAAAGCCAGAAAGACAAGATCGGGAAATGCCCCTTCGAGAAAAAGGCGCGCCGCTGTCCCTGGTACCGGACGGAAGCGCAGCGGTTCCGCCTGCTGCAAACCGTAAACCACCTGCGGGTTGTCGCTCCCGATGGCTCCTCCGAGCCGCTGGCCGCCGAGCAGCGCCAAAGCCTGGTCGAGTTGCTGGAACAGCACGACGAAGTGACCTGCGCGGCGGCTCGCAAGCATCTGGGGCTTAAAAAGGGCTTCAAGTTCAGCATCGAAACCGATGGCGCGAAGAAACTGAAGGGCGACCGGACAACCGCCGCGATGAAGTCCATTTTTGGCGATCGTTGGGAACGCTTTTCCGAATCCGAGCGGAACGCCATCCTGCACGACTGGGTCAGCATCGAGAAGGAAAAGACTCTGAAGCGCCGGGCCAGGGAGGTGTGGGGGCTGACGGACGAGCAGGCGGAGGAGTTTGCCAATCTTTCGCTGGAACCGGACTATGCAGGACTCTCCCTCAAGGCCATCCGGCGCATCCTCCCCCATCTGGAGAAGGGGCTTTCCTACTCCGAGGCCATCGAGAAGGAGTACGATGCCTTTTCCGCGGCGGAAGAGGTTCTTGACCGGCTTCCCCCGGTTTCCCTTGCCATGAATGATCTGCGGAACCCGATTGTCGCCCGCTCGCTTACCTTTGTTCGCCGGGTGGTAAACGCCGTGGTTTCCAGATATGGGAAACCCGACTGCATCCGCGTGGAGCTGGCCCGGGACATCAAGCAGCCCAAAAAGGAAAAGCTGCGGCGCACTCGGGAAATTACCGAGCGAACCAGGGAGCGCGAAAAAATCAGGGCGGAAATCATGAAGCGATACGATTCGCGGATGACCGACCCTTCGCGCGACGACATCCTGAAGGTGCAACTGGCCGAGGAGTGCGGGTGGATCTGCCCCTACACCGGGAAGTCGATCGGCTGGGAAGACCTGTTTGGCCCCCACCCCGCATTCGATATCGAGCACATCATCCCCTTCTCCATCAGCCTGGACGACTCCTTCCTGAACAAGACCCTTTGCCATCACCATGAAAACCGCCATGTGAAAGGTAATCGTTCGCCGTGGCAGGCCTACCACGGCGATCCGGAAAAATACGAGGAGATCCTTGGGCGCGTCCGCCACTTCAAGGGGCGGGCGGCCAAGGAAAAGCTCCGACGCTTCGAGCTGGAAGACCTATCCGAATTCGAGGACTTTACGGAACGCCACCTCAACGACACCCGCTACGCCAGCAAGCTGGCGATGGAATACCTCTCCCTGCTCTATGGCGGGCTTTACGATGCCGGCGGCAAACGCCGCATCCAGGCGGTGGCCGGACCCATCACCGCCAAGGTTCGGCGGTGGTACAGCATGACCGGCCTGCTGGGGGCCGGCGAAAAAACGCGCGACGACCACCGCCACCACGCCATTGACGCGGTGGCAATTGCCCTGACCTCTCCGGGTGCCATCGAGTTGCTATCCCGCGCCTCCGCGCAAATGAAGGATCCCGCCCGTCTGGCGTTTGGCGAGAGGGCCGAGCCTTGGGGGAACTTTATTCCAGAACTCAAGTCGCGCCTTGCCGCCATCCGCACCGTCCACCACCAAAGCCGAAAGGTGCGCGGCCAGCTCCACGAAGACACCCTCTATTCCCCGCAGGAAAATGGAACTGTATACGCGAAAAAACCGCTGAAGAATATGAACCTGGGAGAAACAGAACGCATTGTCGATGGTGCCGTTCGGGCCGCCGTGCTGCAAAAGCTCGCGAAGCTGGGCGAAAAGAATCCCGCCAAAGCATTCGCAAAAGAGGAAAACCTTCCCCGCCTCAAAAACGGGCATGTGGTCAAAAGCGCCCGCTTCGTTGCCCGCGTTAAAAATGCAACACTCATTGATGCCCCACCCCACCAGCGTGCGGTTGTCGCGGGAAACAACCACCACATGGAGATCGTAGCCACCCTTGACGAGCTGGGCAATGAGGTCAAATGGGAGGGTGTTGTCGTCTCCATGCTCGAAGCCTACGAGCGCCGACGCGCCTGCCTCAAGGCAGGGAAGCCTGTCCAGGTCGTCCAGCGCGACCACGGTCCCGGAAAGCGATACAAGTTTACCCTCCACTGCGGCGACTTTATCGAGGTGGACATGCCCGACGGAAAACGGGAAATCTTTGTGGTCAGGGTTCTAGCCCAAACAAAGGAAATCGCCTCGGCTCCACTTAACGATGCGCGAAAAAAAAGTGACATGCAAAAAGCCAAGGCATGGTTGCGACTAATACCCGGATCCCTGAAATCGCGTAATGCCCGCAAGGTGGTGTTGACCCCCTTTGGGGAGGTTCGCAGCGCCAATGACTAACCGGATCATAGAGGTGAGCGAGCGGGCCGCTGCGCTGCGCGTCGCCAACCACCTGCTGGAGGTGGCGATGGCCGACGGAAGCAAGGTAACTGTCCAGCCCGAAGAGATCGCCGTTTTGCTGCTGGCCAACCCCCGACTGCGACTCTCCCAGTCCGTGCTTTCGACCGTCACGGAAGCGGGGGGCTTCGTGGTCGTGGTCAACAAACGCTATCTTCCGGCCGGGTTGCTGCTCCCCCTGGAACCCCACTCCACCCACGCGGAGATCCTGCGGGCGCAGGTTGCCGCGAAGCGCCCGCTGAAAAAGCGGCTGTGGCAACAGGTTGTCCGGCAAAAGATCCGGGCGCAGGCCGGCGTGCTGGAGCAACTGTACAAGGAGGATTTTGGATTGAGGGAACTATCCGATCAGGTTCGCTCCGGCGATCCGGACAACCTGGAGGCCCGCGCCGCGCGGATCTATTGGAGCCACCTCTTCGGTGAAAACAAATTTTCCCGCAACCGCGAAGCCGACGACGCCAACATCCTGCTCAACTATGGCTACACCGTTTTGCGGGCCGCCGTCGCTCGCGCGGTTTGCTCGGCCGGTCTGCTACCCTCCCTGGGGCTACACCACCACAACCGCTACGATGCCTTTTGCCTGGCGGACGACCTGATGGAGCCCTTCCGTCCGCTAATCGATGCCGCCGTGGTGGAACTGGCTCCGGAATTCGATGCGGAAGCCGGCCTCTCTCCCCGCTTTAAACAACGTCTGATCGCCCCCGTTATGGGCGATGTGCAGACCGAGCGCGGAAACGAAAAGCTTTTCGCTCTGCTCTCCCGGATGGCCGCCTCGCTTGTCCGCTGCTTCCGGGGCGAAGCCGACCAGATGACTCTTCCAATCATTGAATGAAACAAACGGAACAAGCGGAATCGAGGGTGCAACGAATGTGGCTGTTCGCGATGTTTGACCTACCTGTAAAGACCAAGTCCGACCGGCGCAGCTATACCCGCTTCCGGCAGGCGCTGCTGGCCAATGGATTCATGATGATGCAGTTTTCAATCTATGTGCGCCCCTGCGAAAACCGCAAGCAGGCCGATACCTACACGCGCCGTATCCGGCGAATCCTCCCCCTCTCCGGCGGTCAGGTGCGCGTGATTTCCATCACGGACAAACAGTTTTCCGACATGGTCATCTACCAGGCCCACCGAAAAAAAGACCCGGAATCCGCTCCGGAGCAACTCTTGCTTCTCTAATTTCCTCCGACGCACATATATAAACCATTCATAGCCCGTAAGCTATGAGTGGCGTACTGTACTAAAATCGGGATTCTCTACAAGCTCCAGCCGTTCTCCGCGCACAGCACCGTGTAGCCGCAACTGTACTAAAATCGGGATTCTCTACAAGCTCCAGCCTTGGTGGTCTTGGTGACTTGGTTCCGCCTACTGTACTAAAATCGGGATTCTCTACAAGCTCCAGCCCACATTCGCCTTTCCATCGAAACGCAGGAACTGTACTAAAATCGGGATTCTCTACAAGCTCCAGCTATCGG
>WFRA01000213.1 GCA_015486775.1 Kiritimatiellales bacterium
CGATAGTCGGTATAGCCTTGCGAGTTGGGATCCAGCCGCTCCGTATATCCTTTCCAAATGCGGCCGTCCACCTTGATGGCCGGAGTCGGTGCACAGGCATACCGCCCCGTCCGATCAGCCACGATCAATTTCCCCGTGGTGTCGCTGGTGGCTGCTGTCCAGGTGCTTCCGCCATCGGTGGAGCGATGGATCGTGATATAGCCGGGGGATTTGTTCACGCTGGTTCCCATCAGGTAGACATTGCCGTCGTGGTGGAAAAGCGTGGCAAAATGGACATAGGGAACACTGGCGATGCGGCTCCAAGAGGCTCCGTGGTCGGTGGAGCGGAACACTTCCGTGTAGACGGGGCTGGCATCAAACCAATCGTGGGCGGCCAAGTAGGTTCCATCCGGAAGGATGAGAATCGAGGGCGATCCAATATGCGCGCCCGCGTAGTAATCCGTGCTGTCGATCACAATCCCCGGCGGTGGAATATTCGTGGGCGTAGTAATTTCATCCGGGGGAAGGGGAGGGGGGGTCTCGCCCAAAACCACCGCGGCTCCTTTTTCAAGGCGCACGCGCGAGGTTCTGTTTTCGTACGGGGCGGTCGTCGCAGAGGATTGGTCGCCCCACCTCAGTTCGGCCAATGCCGTGGTGTAGAGATCGGATTCCGCATAGGTGGCCAAGTTGGAGCCATCCGCATAGTAAGTGGCGGAATCCGCATCCGGATCGTACACGATCTGGTAGGTGTGGTATTTGGTCACGTCGATGGGCGGCGAATCGATCCGGGCATAGCCGGTTTTTAGCAGCGCATAGACGCCGGGCGTGTTCGAGACCGATCCGCCGGAGATGGAGAGATCAAACCGACGCAATCCGTTTCGGGCGGCAAAGAAGTTGTCGGTACGCTCCGTTGCATTGTCTATTTCGGGGAGAACCCTGGTGCGATAGGTTGCCGTCCATCCCCGTTCATCCTGGAAATCGGATGGATCGGCCGTGTAGAGATAATAAGCGGATCGCGTGCTCCGCGTGTACCAATAGTCCTCCCCGTCATATCCGCTTCCGGTTGAAACCGTCCCCTTTCCGCTAAATAGAAACCCCGCATCCACGGGGTCGGCTCCGCCGAGCGTTTCGATCAGGATCGGGGAGGCAGACTTCAGCATAAACAAAAAGCCCGGTGCCGGAGGAGGGGGAACAACCGAGGCCTTCTGGTCGTTCGACCAGGCAAAATAGGCAAGATCCACCGATCCGATTCCAATTGAGGCACTAGACGAAAGATCGCCAAAACGGACGTAGTTGGCCATTGCTGTTCTTTCATAAAGTCGGAATGTGTAGGAACCGCCCAAGACCAAGGGTGTCGAACTGCCATCCAGATAAATGGTTGGCGTTTGGATGTCTGCATCGATAAGGATGCGCATATCGACCCATTCGTGCCCCAGTGGGTGGTAGTACGCCGCATTGTCGCCAAACCGGAAAAAGTATTGCACCGAGTTGATGCCATTGGAAACCTGATTGGCATTTGCCGGACGATAGATGGACAACGCAAACTCGCTCGAGTTTATCGTTCCGGTGTCCGCCAACTTCAGTCGGATGTCAAATGTCATGGAGCCTGTGGCGGTTCCCGCTCCGGCACCGGTGGACATCTGGTAGTACGGCCCCGCCGTTGCCGAGTTTGTAAAACTCAGAATCGTGTTGCCCGCTGTCATTCCCTCGCCAAACCCATTCGTATTCACAATGTCGTATGTGCCGGTGAATGCCGGCGTGGAATCCTCCGGCAAGAGGCCGTTCGCCGCATCGTACACCCCGTCGTATCCGCCGGATGGCTTTTGCCAACCCCCGGGAAGATCAATGGCACCGAATGCCGTTCCCGAACCAATCAAAAATAACGCAAACCATCTCAGCTCTTTCACATGGACTCCCTTCTTGTATCCCGCACAGGCCGCCATTGTGGCGGCCTGCGTTTTAGCAACCAATCATCCCTCTTTCATGCGGCAACTGGAAATATGATCGAATAGCGTTCTGGAAGGATCTACTGCACCGTGAAGGCCATGTCCCGGGGACTCCTCGAATATTTTTTTCCATTCGCCGACACCCATAGGTTTCCGTCGGCATACCCGCCGGGATTTTTGACATAAAAACCTTGGTCCCTTTTCGACTCGGCTTGCTCGTCCCAGGAAAGCATGAGGGTGTAGTAGTTCCCCGCCTTAAGGTTCAAATCATCGATGTCGAAGGTCATCCATCCGCCGACGGCAGGTCTGGGTCTGTATCGCGAATCCAGAAACAGACCGGACTGTTTGGAAATAACGGTTCCAATGCGGCCCTGGATTGCACTCTCGAATACCGTTACAGTGAAGGGCGCGTGAACGGCTCCAGACCGAAGCCCTTTAGACAGGCAATAACTGAAGGAATGCAAGGTAAAGTCACGCGGAGCCAAAAAGGTCTGTCCCATATCGCGACGATACGGATTGGCATTGTTCGCCCACGCGTAGCCACTCATCTCTCCCTCTGGCGGAGTGTAGCTTACAACCGTATTCGTTGGTTGCGCATCATTGTAGCTGACCGTCACGGAGGCATCCGCGGAGCAGACCCATCCTCCAAACACCACCATGGCCAGAGCAACTCCAGCCAACTCGTTTTTCTTCTTCATATCTTCTCTCCTTATGCATTGCCGTGTTTTTGCTTAGATAAAATCTTTGTCTTCACAGATTCCTTGGATTTGCACGGATAAAAAAAACGATCCTCAAAATCTGTACAATGGACAGGTAGCCTATTCTAAAGTAACCTTGTAGAAGGCCTGAACCGCATCAACCGCAGTCGTGACCGTTACGCTGTCCGCTCCGCCGGGAATGCCGTTCGAGGAGACGTTCCAGGCTGGATCCGCAACCAGATCGGTCTTTTTCCAAAGTGTGTAGTTGAACCCCGTACCCGTACTCCATGTGAGAGCCAACCCGTTTGCACCTAGGTATTCCACAGCAATGTCCCCGATTTCCGGTTCGGAAACCTCCTGCACAACGAAGGCGAGATCCAGACCTGTTGCCCGGGCATAGGTTATTCCGTCCGCCGATTTAAACCCCTGGCCGTCATAACCGTCCAGATAGTAGAAACCCTGATCCCTCTGCGAAGCATATTCATCAAAGCTAAGCATTGTCGTGTAGTATTTCCCCGCCGTGACGGGCACATCAATAATATCGAAGGTTACCCATCCTCCTGCGGCAGGAGCAGGATCAAGCCCTGCGGGAAGATAGTTTCCGCTATTGGTGGCAATACAGGTTCCAATAACAGAGACATCTGCACTCTCAAACACCTTTACGGTGATGGCGGCACCAACGGCACCGGCTCGAAGTCCCTGGGACAGTTGATAGCTGACGGCGTCCATCATGAAGTCTCCCGGAGCCAAAAAGCTCTGGCCCAGATCACGACGGTAGCTATCGTTGTTCGCCCACGCATAACCCGAAGTAGTTTCAGGGAGGTAGCTGACTACAACATTTCCGCTCGGTTGCGCATTGGAATAACTGACGGTCACATCGGGCGGAGGAGGAGTGGTTCCCTGCACCACAAAAGCAAGATCCAGACCCGTCGCTCGATTATAGGTTATGCCGTCCGCCGATTTAAAGCCTTGGCCTTCATAACCGTCCAGATAGTACAGCCCCTGATCCCTCAATGGAGCATATTCGTCAAAGCTAAGCATCGTCGTGTAGTATTTCCCCGACTTAACCTCCACATCATCGATATCAAAAGTCACCCACCCTCCTGCGGCGGGGGCAGGATCAAGCCCTGCAGGTAAATAGGTTCCCGTATTCGTGGAAATGCAGGTTCCAATAACAGAGACATCCGTACTCTCGAACACCTTTACGGTAATGGCGGCATTGGTGGCACCGGATCGAAGACCTTGGGACAGTTGATAGCTAATGGCACTCATCGTGAAGTTGCCCGGAGCCAAAAAGCTCTGTCCCAGATCGCGCCGGTAATTATCGTTATTCGCCCACGCATAGCCTTTGGTGGCTGCCGGGGTGTAGCTGACTACCACATTTGTCGTTGGTTGCGTATCGACATAGCTGACCGCTACGCCGGCATCCACAGAACAGATCCAGCCACCAAATACCGCCATGGACAGGGCAGCTCCAATTCTCTCGCTCTTTTTCCTCTTCACTTCTTCCCTCCTTGTTTTATTTCCACTGCTTCTGAGAATGAAAAACAGGAAACAGCAGATCCCAAAGATTGCCGAATCCTGTTTTCCAGCTTAATCCCTACATGAGGAAATGACGCCTAATCATCAGAATCAAAGACCCCACTATTGCGAACAATCCAATAACTCCCGGCTCGGGAATAACGGTCAAACGGCTATAGCTGGTGGCTCCATCGGTGTATTGATCCAGTGTGTAGTCTGTGCCCAGCACACCGTCCTCGATATTTTTCCAACCGGAACCGTTATCGAAATCAACGTTATCCGTGCCACCCGAGAAAAAGGCCAAGAATGCAGTCAAATCTGTGGCTGCGGTACCGCCATCTTCAAGCGCAAGCATTCCGCCCTCTCCAATTTGAACGACCCCGTCGTCCCCGGTCTCATCAAAATCAACCGTCATACGTCCAGCCTGCACCAACCCGCCATCCTCAATGGTCAGTGTTCCAGCACCCGCATCTCCGACATAGATAATATCTCCAAGCTTCAAGGCCGAACCGACCCCCGTAACCAGAGCTGAACCAGAGCCTGCAGCGAGGTCGCCAAGCCACATATCATCATAAACGGTCATCACTCCGCCATTGGCAATGCTAAGCGTAGATGCACCCCCTCGTCCGATGTAGGCATCACTGCCGCTATTAACCGTTGAACCGCTACCATCAACGGTAAGCGATGATGTTCCGCCAGCATAGCTCAAAAGCAAATGACTTGTTGAATTTAGCGTTCCACCATTCTTAACCGCAATCGTGGCATCAGTATATGTTCGCAATTCACTACCCGCAGTAAACGTACCGCCATTAACCGAAAGAGTTCCATCTCCTCCCGTAGTATATCCAATATAGCTCCTGTTGGACGAAGAAAGAGCCCCGCCACTGGCGACTTCAAGCGTGCCGGCTGCGTTGTAACCGACACGAACCTCAGTCGGTGTTACAACAGCACTCGTAACCGTTGAAGTTCCGCCATTATTAATATAAGCAATGTCACTGCTCGTTGGAACATGGCCCTGCGCCCAGTTACCGTCCACATTCCAGTTTCCGTCCCCGGCACTCCATGAAACATTAACTGCCATGGCATATCCTGACAGCAGCATCACAACGACTCCTGCCATAACCTTTTTATAGTTTGTACTCCCTGTGATTTTCTTCATCTCCTTCTCCTCCCTCTGTTTTTGATTGCGCCCGGAAAACCCTTTCCGGTGGCGGGGACTCTTTCGCCATTTGCGCACTTGCACCGTCTCTATCTCAAACACATCACTGAACAAATTTGAACGAATACAAATCGGCATCTTTCATAACGATTCGCAAGCGAACCGTTGTTCCAGAAAGCTCCGAAAGAGAGTGATCCGATGTCCATGCAACCAGCCCATTGATCCGATCCCCGAAAATCTCCGGGCAATCATCAAGCGAAAACCCTTCTATTGCGGTTCCGCTTTCATCCTGAACTTCTATTTTGATAAATCCGGCCGAAGAGGTTGAATAGTTGATGCGCAGGGAATTGCCGGTATAGACCATGGGCTTGGTCAACAGTTCCCCCTGCTCATAGCCGGCATGGACCGATGCGAATCCGTCCAGCCGCATGCTATATCTTCGAATTCCGCAGGACGGGAATCCATATTCCCGGATCAGGTAGACGCTCATTTCGTTCTCCCCTGTCGGCACAATCCCCAGCAACGGGTAGTTCGAACGATTGCTCCAGTTTTCTATCCCCAATCCGGGGCGAATCCAGCTTTCCATAAACTCCCGGTCATAAACCAGCCCCCCGCGAGTGGTCATGAGAACCGCATCGCTCGTTGCCGTGTATTTCGCTTCGTATTTTGCGCCACCGACATCATCGCCTTCCTGCAATGCGTTTCTTCCGAAAACAATTCTGGCAGCCGTTGCCACATAGATTTGATTGGCTCGATAGTAGGGCGCTGTTTGATTGATATAGATTTCTTCGAGAACGCATTCTCCATTCCCGTCGATCTGGTCCACCTTCCCCTCCATGGTCCAATTCCTGAAGTCCGAGCTTGTTGCCCTCGACACCTCGCGGAGACCGGTATCCCCTCCGGACTTCGTTCGGTAATAGGCGACATAGCACCCCTCGCGCTCCGACCAAAAGGAAACGTTTTGGGAATCAAAAGCCCCTTCGGTCATAACCGGATCGTCCTGAAGAAGCTGCCAATGGATTCCGTCGGGGGAGCCAAAAGCCATAACCAGCCATCTCGTTCCATCAGCGGTTCTCCTGAGTCCCAGTGCCTTGTAGCGTTCGGCGGTCAGGGCGGCTGGGTTTGTATCCAGGAATGGACTGAACGAATGCCCCCCGTCCCCCTTTATGATAATGTTGTTTTCCAGGTTCCCATCGAATTCATGCAAATGGAGAATCGGTCGCGTCCAGTGAATGCCATCCGGGGATTCGGCATAGGAGTAGGCTCCATTCGTGAGGCCATGGTTTGAACGATAGTAAAGCCGATAGGTTCCTTCGTCATAGATGACCGTGGAATAGCCCGCGTATGGAGTCTCCCACGGCTCCGCACCAAATGCAAAAACATCCCCGGCATCCACCGGAGAATGCATCTTTAAATCGACCCCTCCTTGCATGGAATCAATTAGCCACGAATCCACAAACAACTGCCGGTCGCTGCCAACTTGGCAAACATTCCCCTTGGACACGACCGAGAAAGCCAAGGCCACGGTTTCAATTGCGGGCGACAGAAGCAGCAGGGCAAGCAATGGGGCGACCCGGGGGCTCCAAACCGTCTTTTTAATTGCGGTCAGATTCCGACCCCTACGAACTGCAAAAAAATAGGTCATATTATAAACTTCCCTTCTTTTGTTGTTTCCCGTGGTAAAAATCCGTTGTATGAAGTCGTTACTCCTCGCCGATAGCGTAAAAAGCGCTAGTATCGTTGGCTTCCAGATAAATTGTGATTGCACCCGGCACGGTACCCAGATTGTTTGTGGTAAACGGGCCGCCACTACTAGTGGAGTGCCCCACGCTTTCCCACGAACCGGTGATGAGATCGGTCTTGATCTTGGGATAGGAGGTTGAGGGCGTTGGACAGTCGATTACCATTTTCAAAATATTGCCCGCAGATCGTGATAGGCTTCTGATAATTGTCACCGGTTCCGAAATGGGATTGAACGGGAAATTCGTCATGCCGCTCTGAACAACGAAGTTGTTCAAAAGTACGGAATCGTCTGCAGAAGCATTTAGTGCCGGGAAGAGAACAGCGAATCTGGTGAAAGTTGTCTCTGCCATATCGTAGCTTTGATCCTCGAAAAGCGCTACGCGACCGGCGGTGCCTTGAACCGATTCAAAAACCGAAAAGGTTCCTTTTCCAGGAGTGGCACCCGGAGTAATCTCCCACTCGAAGCGATACCAGTTATGCGGAGACAGAACAAGACCACTGTCGATGCGGGACGCTGTTCCGCCCACTGTCGAATCAGCAAATTTGACACTATGGTCGGTAACGATGTAGCACCCAAAACCCTTGTTGGTAACCGTTCCTTCGCTTCCATCGTTGACAAGCGCAAGTTCCACAGATGTAGCACCGGAAATCGACTTCATGCTCAGATCCGCCGCCATATAAATCTTATTAGAAGAGGCAAGGCTTATGC
>WFRA01000214.1 GCA_015486775.1 Kiritimatiellales bacterium
CGTGGCGGTGGGCCGGCAGCCCCACGAGACGATCCACCGGTGGTTCCAATGCCTGGATGTTGGGTTGATCCCCTATGTCGAAACGGAACTCAACCGGTATTGTTCGCCCATGCGCCTGTTCGACCACCTCGCCAGTGGCGTGCCTCTGGTGGCAACCGATGCGTGCGAACAGGTGAAAACTTTCGAAGGGCGTGTTTCGGTCTGCTCCGAACCGGAGGCGTTTGTTGCCGCCGTGCAGGCGGGGCTGGGCGAATCGGTGGAACCGGCCGAGGGTATTTTATGGAGTGACCGTGCAACGGAAATACTGAATGTTGTGGAGAGATTGAACCATGCTTAGGCTGTGCATCTGGATGAACATTCCCTCGCACTACCAGTCCGCCTTTTTCCAGGCATTGGAGAGCCGGGAGGATGTCGACTTGCGGGTGGTCTATCTCCAGCAGGCATCGCGGCATCGCGCCGCCGAGGGCTGGAAGGACGGGCACGACTACCAACCTTTCGAATCCTGCGCGGAAGGCCGCACTCGTCCGGAGCAGCTGGTTGAAACCGTCCCCGATTGGGAAGAACGCACCCATGTTGTCTCCGGCTATTTCTGCTCCGGGCTCATCGACTGGTTTTGCGCGCATCGGACTCTCTGGTGCCACTGGTCGGAAATGCCCGGCATCCGCCTTGCCGAGCTGCTGGGCTACCGCATGCCGCTTTTCCGCCTGCTCAATCCCCTCATGCTCGCCTGCAAACGCGCCGAGGGCCGCCGCATCAAAAACCATGCCTTGGGCGCTTTCGGCCAAGGCCATTTGGCGCACCGAGCCTTTCGGACCATGGGCGTTCCGAAAAGCAAAATCGCCGATCTCTACTATGTGCCCAGCGGGTTGCCCGAGGCCGAACCCTGCGCGCAGATGGTCGAATTTTCCAAAGGCCGGAAAATCTTTTTGGCGGTGGGGGCGCTCTGCCGCCGAAAGGGGATCGACGTGTTGCTCAAGGCTCTTGCCCGGCTGGAGACAAGCGATTGGTGCCTGGCGCTTTGCGGGCTGGATCGCGCCGAAGGAATCTACCAGGTGTTGGCTCGGAAACTGGGCATCGAGGATCGGGTGCTCTTCCTCGGCGCCTATCCCGTCGAGCGGATTTCCGAAGTCTACGCTGCTGCGGATGTGTTTGTGCTGCCCTCGCGCTTCGACGGCTGGGGCGCGGTGCTCAACGAGGCGGCCTCCCTCGGGCTTCCACTGATTGGAACCGATCTGTGCGGCGGCTCCTGGCATGTGGTGGACGAGGGCCGGACCGGATTCCGGGTTCGTGCCGCCTCGGTCGGTTCGCTGTCGGCGGCGATGCGGATCTATGTGGAAAAGCCGGAGTTGATTCAAACACAGGGTGCCGCCTCGCTTGCGCACTTCAAGAAAACCTTTACGCCCGAAAGCAATGCCGAACGTTTGGTCGCCGTCCTCCAGGCGTGGGGGTGCGAAAAATGAAGATCGTCGTCCTCACCACCGCCTCCCGCAAGGCGGGCGGGCTGTTCTACTCGGTTCGCTGGCTCTCGAAAGAGCTGGCCGGCCAAGGGTGCGGACCAACCATCTACAGCCCTGCCGATGAATTTTCGCAGGAGGATCTCGGGGTCTGGAACCCGCTGCCGGTCAGGTTTTATTCCGCCTTCGGCCCCATGGAGACGTCGCTCGAATTGCGGCGGATGCTGCGGGAATCCGGTGCGGAGCTGATCCACCTCCACGGCATCTGGATGGATAGCCAGTGGGCGGCCATGCAACATCAGCAAAAGAGCGGTGCGCCGGTGGTGGTTTCGCCGCGCGGCATGCTTGATCCGTGGGCGGTGGGCAATTCCGCATGGAAGAAGCGGCTGGTCGAAAAACTCTTTGCCCGCCGTGCATTGGAGCAGGCGACCTGCATCCACGCCCTCTGCCGTTCCGAGGTGGAATCCATCCGCGCATACGGGTTGAAAAATCCGGTGGCGGTCATCCCCAATGCCGTGGAGCTTCCGGAGATTGGAAGACAGAAAACAGCGGCCAGTGGACGGAAGAAGCAGCTGCTCTTTCTCGGGCGCATCCATCCCAAGAAGGGGCTGGCCGAACTGCTGCGTGCCTGGGGAAAATTTTCCGGGGATTGGAAGCTGCTCATCGCCGGCTGGGACGACGGCGGGCACGAGGCGGGGCTTCGGGAGATGGGCGGGGACTCGGTCGAATTTATCGGATCCAAATATGGAGAAGAAAAGGAGCGGTTGCTCCGGGAGGTCGACGCTTTTGTTCTCCCCTCGTTTTCGGAGGGGTTGCCGATGTCGGTGCTGGAGGCCTGGTCCTATGGCCTGCCGGTGGTGATGACCGATTTTTGCAATATTCCGGAGGGGTTCGCGGCGGAGGCCGCCATACGGATCGAGCCGAGCGCGGAGTCCATTTTCCAGGGGCTGGAAAAACTCGCGGCGCTGCCGGACGCGCAGCGGATTGCGTTGGGAGGCCGCGGACGGAAGCTGGTGGAGGAAAAATTTACGTGGCTCAGGGTTGCCGAAAGCATGAAGCGCGTCTATGAGTGGTGCCTGACGGGAACCAACCCTCCCGGCTGCATGGAGTTTCTGGATTGATGGAAAAACTCGACATAGAAAAAAACCGCGCGGGGCGGAAATATCCCTTGCGGGTGCAGCTGATGCGGATGGCTTGGGCGGCGGGGCGCATCCTGTTCCAGATAATTCCGCGCCCGTTCTATGCGCCGCGCCGGGTGCTTCTGCGCGGCTTCGGCGCCAAGGTCGGGAAGAAGGTGAACATCGCCAATACGGCGACGATCTACTTCCCCTGGAACCTAGAGATCGGCGACTGGTCGGCCATTGGCGAGCACGCCTACATCTACAACCTGGGTCAGATCACGATTGGCGAAAAGGCCACGATTTCCCAGCGTGCGCATCTTTGCGCAGGGTCGCACGATTATGCCGATCCTGCCCTGCCGTTGCTCACGCCTCCGATTTCGATTGGTACCCAAGCATGGGTTTGTGCCGATGCCTTTGTCGGCCCCGGGGTGGAAATCGGGGAAGGCGCGGTGGTTGGTGCGCGGGCGGTGGCGGTGAAAAATGTGGAGCCTTGGGCCGTGGTGGCGGGCAACCCCGCGCGGGTTGTCAAAAAGCGGGAGCTGAAGAAATAGCATGGTATCCATCCTTATCCTAACCAAGAACGAAGAGAGCAACATCGAGCGTTGCATCAATTCGGTGTCGTGGTCGGACGATATTGTCGTTTTTGATTCCTTCAGCGACGACCGCACGGTGGAACTGGCCGAAAAGCTGGGTGCGCGGGTCGTCCAGCGCAAGTTCGACAACTGGTCGGCGCATCAAAACTGGGGAGTTGAAAACATTAGGTTCAAGCATCCCTGGATCTACTACACCGATGCCGACGAAACTTGCGACGAGACGCTACGCGGCGAACTGCTTGCTCTGGAGGAGAAGGGCGACGGGTTCTCCGCCTTCCAGGTGCGGCGCAAGGATTTTTTTATGGGGCGCTGGCTGAAGCGTTCGCAAATCTATCCCACGTGGATCACGCGCGTTTTCCGCCCCGACAAGATCCGCTATGAACGTTTGGTAAACCCGGTGGCTGTGGTCGATGGCGAGACGGGGGCGCTCGAGGGACACATCATCCACTACCCCTTTTCCCACGGGGTGGGGCATTGGTTTGATCGCCACAACAAATATTCCGACATGGAGGCGATGGATTTGATCGGCGAGGTTTCGGAAGAGTTTCGCTTTGCCGAGCTCTTCTCGCGCGATGCAGTTATCAAGCGGCGGGCATTGAAAACGTTGGCCTACCGCATGCCGGGGCGCCCGCTGCTCATGTTTGGCTACCTCTATTTTTTCCGGCTGGGCCTGCTCGATGGCCTGCCGGGGTTCCGCTATTCCGTTATGCGATCAATGTATGAATATATGATCGACCTGAAGGTCGCGGAACATCGCTACAAAAAGAACCTCGCAGAAGGAGAATCGGTTTGAAAATTTTGGTGACGGGAGCCGCAGGCTTCATTGGATCGCATGTCGCGCATGCGCTATTGGACGATGGCCACGAGGTGGTCGGAATCGACAATTTCAACGACTACTATCCGGTCGAGCTCAAGGAGGCCCGCCATGCAAGGCTTGAAGCGCGGGCGGGCTATGCCGGGCACCGGATGGATTTGTTCGACTACGAACCGATGTCGGAGCTCTTCCGGCGGAACGGTTTCGACCGGGTTTGCCATCTGGCCGCGCAGGCGGGGGTTCGCTACTCCATCAAGAATCCGTTTGCCTACCAGCAGGCCAATCTCGCCGGACACCTGAATGTGCTCGAATGCTGTCGCCACAACAAAATTCCGCGCCTCGTCTATGCTTCCAGCTCAAGCGTCTATGGCGGGAACAAAAAAATCCCATTCAGCGAAAGCGATCCGGTCGACCATCCCGTCAGCCTCTACGCCGCCACCAAAAAGGCCAACGAGCTCATGACGCACAGCTACTCGCACCTCTACGGTTTCCAGTCGATCGGCCTGCGCTTCTTCACGGTCTACGGCCCGTGGGGGCGGCCGGATATGGCCTACTGGCTTTTTTCGAAAGCCATGCTCGCCGGGCAGCCGATCAAGGTTTTCAACCATGGCGACATGAAGCGCGATTTTACCTATATCGACGATATTGTCCAAGGCGTGAAAGCTGCACTCTTCGCCGAAGGACTGGAACAATATGAAATCTTCAACCTCGGCAACAACCAGCCGGAGCGCTTGATGGACATGATCCAATACCTCGGCGATGCGCTTGGCATCGAGCCGCAGATGGAAATGTTGCCGATGCAGCCGGGCGATGTACCGATCACTTTTGCCGATATCGAAAAGGCTAAGCTTAAACTCGACTATCAGCCGACGACCAGTTTGAAGGAAGGGCTGGTTCGGTTTGTAGAGTGGTTCCAAAGGCAGGAAAATCCCTAAGCCCAAATCCATGAAAATTTCGATCATAACAGCAACCTACAATTCCGAGGCGAGCATTGCGGATACGCAGGACTCGCTTGCCCGGCAGGACTATCCGCGCGGGCAGATCGAGTGGATCGTGGTGGATGGCGCCTCGACCGACCATACCATCCAGAAAATCAAGGAAGGGGCGTTCCAGCCGGACAGGCTGGCTTCGGAACCGGACAAGGGAATCTACGATGCCCTGAACAAGGGGGTGCGGTTGGCGACCGGCGATGTGGTCGGGTTTTTGCATGCCGATGATTTCCTGGCCTCGCCGACGGTTCTCAGGCGAATTTCCTGCACGTTGAAAAACTCGGGCGCCGAGGCGCTCTATGGCGACCTGCAATATGTCCGGCCTTTGGAAAGTGGAGGGTTTGGCGTGGTGCGGTACTGGGACAGCGGAGTCTACTATCCCCGCAAGCTCAAGTGGGGCTGGATGCCGCCGCATCCCACCCTCTATTTGAAGCGCGGGATCTACGAACGCACCAAGTTGCCCAGCGGGGAATATTTCGACACCTCATTCAGTTGCGCGGCGGACTACGATTTCATGATGCGCCTGCTTTCCAAGTACGAGATCGAGCCGGCCTATCTGCGCATGGTGCTCGTCAAGATGCGGGTCGGTGGGGTCAGCAACCGAAACCTGAAGCACATCGTCGCCAAATCCCGCGAGGACTGGCGCGCCATCCGCCGCAATCGGATCGGGCATATCCATACCCTGGCCTGGAAAAACCTCGGCAAGCTCCGGCAATTTGTCTCCAGAAGCAAATAAATGGATTCTCGCGTTCCAATTCCCGAGACACCGCCCCGGCATGCCACCGTCGTCGACTGGCTGGCTGCCGGTGTGGAAAGTTTTCCCGACGCCACCGCCCTCGGTTTTCAGGGAACTACGATTTCCTATCGCGACCTGGATGCGTTCGGCAATCGGATTGCCAACCACTTGGTTGCCTCCGGCGTCGAGCCGGGGGATCGCGTGGGGCTGTGCCTCGACCGCTCTATCGAGATGGTGGCGACCCTGGTCGGTATCCTGAAGGCGGGAGCGGCCTACGTGCCCCTTGATCCGGCCTATCCGGTCGAGCGGCTTGGAATGATGTCGGAGGATGCCGGGCTGCGCTGCCTGTTTTCGCATGGGGCGCACGCCCACCTTTTCCCGGATGCCCTGGTCTGGGAAAATATTTCCGGGGAGGTGGAAATCCAATCCCCGGAACCGCCGGGCATCGCGGTCGATCCCGAAAGCCCCGCTTACGTCATTTTCACCTCCGGCTCGACCGGCCGCCCGAAGGGCATCGCCATGCCGCACCGCGCCCTAGCCAACCTGGTCGAGTGGCAGATGGAGCGGAAGACCTTCCGTCCGGGCGCAAGGGTGCTCCAGTATTCAAGCATCAGCTTCGATGTTTCGTTCCAGGAGATCGCCACCACGCTGGCCTCCGGCGGAACCCTCCATTTGATCTCCGACGCGGATCGCCGCGACCCGCGCCTGCTGCTGGCGCAACTCGTCGAACAGAAGATTGCCCGCCTGTTCCTGCCCTATGTCGCCATGCGCAGCATGATCGAGGCCGCGCATGTGGTGGGCGCCTATCCGGAAGACCTGAAGGAAATCATCACGGCCGGGGAGCAGCTGCGCGTCGACGATACCGTCCGCAGTTTTTTTTCCCGGATCGGCGGGGCGACGCTCGACAACCAGTACGGGCCGTCGGAGACCCATGTGGTCACCGCCCACCTGCTGGACGGCGATCCGGCTGGATGGCCGGAGCTTCCACCCATTGGAACCCCGCTGAAAAACTGCGGAACCTTCATCCTCGGCGAAGAGATGCAGCCTGTTCCGAATGGGGAAGAGGGCGAGCTCTATCTGGCCGGCCGCAACCTCGCGCTCGGGTATATCGGCCGCGACGACCTCACCCGGGCCGCCTTCCTTGAGCTTCCGGGTTTCCCGAGGCTCTACAAAACCGGCGACCTTGCAAAATACAATGCCGACGGTGCCATCGAATTCCTCGGCCGGCGCGACCACCAGCTCAAGGTGCTTGGGCACCGGGTCGAACCGGGGGAGATCAACAATGCCGCCTCGCAACTGCCCGGCATAGGCCAGTGCCTGACGCACGCCTTCCGCAGTCCGGCCGGGGTTTTGCAGCTGGCCACATACTACACGCTCAAGGAGGGCGCCTCCGTTTCGTACGAGGAGCTCCGCGAACATCTCGATGCCAAGCTGCCCGACTACATGGTGCCCGCTTTCCTGATCGAACTGGACGACATCCCCTATACGCCCAGCGGGAAGGTCGATCTCAAGGCGCTGCCCACGCCCTCGATCGCAAACAGCCGGTATGCCGGCGAAGAAACCCGCTACGAATCGGAAACCGAAGAAAAACTTTCCAAGGTCTGGAACGAACTGCTGGGGATGGAGGGCATCCCGCGAACAGCCGATTTCTTCGAGCTTGGCGGCGACTCGTTGCGGGCAGTGACGCTCTTCCTGAAAATCCAGCAGATCTTTGGCCGGGATCTGCCGCTCGCCACGCTCACCCACACCTCGACGCTTGCCGGATTGGCAAAGCTGATCGACGGCGGCGGGGAGGCCGACGGATTGGTCGGTTTCCGCTCCCTGCAGATGCTCCAGCCGGGCGACCCCGGCAGGATACCCTTTTTCCTGGTGCATGGCGGGCAGGGCAATGTGCTGGTTTTTTCCAAGCTGGTGAAGATGCTCGATCCCGGCCAGCCGGTCTTTGCCTTCCAGTGGCCGGGCTGGGATGGATATCCGGGCAGTTCCGACGTCGATGAACTGGCCCGCGACTATTGCGGGGAGCTGGTGCGTTTCCGCCCCGAAGGCGACTTCCGGCTCGGCGGCTACTGCATCGGGGGGCTGCTCGCCATCGCGATGGCCCGGCAACTGGAGGCGATGGGGCGGAAAGTCCTCGACCCGCTGGTGGTGTGGGATGCGCCCAACCTCAAGTCGTCGCGCTACCGCCGGGAGGAGCCTTGGGACAGCGCAGGAACCATCGCCGACTTCAACCGCATGAAGGAACGCCTCAAGGCAACCCGCATCCAAACCACGGTCGATGATTCCGGCGTGCCGAAGTCCGACTTTGCCCCGCCCTCGGGCAAGGGGGCGCTGATCCGCAAGGTGCCGGGGCTCATGCCGCTGCTGCGGCTGGGCAAGGCGCTGGCGAAGAGGCGGCGCGAAGCCCCCCGGCGCAGGGAAACCGCCGGGTATCTGAAACGCGGCGAAGCGCTGCCCATGGAACTCCGGGCGGAATACTGCCTGGACTGCATGGTCCGCGCGGCCCGCCACCACCGCAGCGAGGGGTATGGCGGCAACATGCTCTATTTCCGCTCCGATTGCGTGGTCTCGCAG
>WFRA01000215.1 GCA_015486775.1 Kiritimatiellales bacterium
GGTCGCAGGCCGACAACCGCTACTGGGCGCGCCGCGAGCTGTGCGAGCGCATCGAGGAAAAAGTGCTCGGCGAAAAGAGCGCCCGGCAGCAGGCCGCCGAAAAGATACGCCGCCAAAAGCGCCGCCGCTCCCGCCGCGCCAAGGCCAGGATGCTCGATGCCAAGACGAAGCGGGGTGCCAAGAAAAAACTGCGTGGTCGGATTCGCCCCGGCGACGAGTAGATGGCGAAACAGGAGCTAAGGCGCCTCCCGGCCTTGGTCTCTAGCCGGGCACGGACTGGATACTTCCGGTTATTTCACATTTGGGGTTTGACAGGAAAACCAAGGATTGCCACTCTGCGCGAGTTAATAATTCGCAAATAAATATTACCCTGGGGTGCCCAAAATGAAAACCATGCCCACATCGGAGCTGATCAAACTGGTGGCTCGGCTGTACTATGTCGACAACCTCTCCCAAGCGGAGATTGCGCGGATGGTTTCCGCGTCGCAGGCCAAGGTCTGCCGCCTATTGCGCCTGGCGCGGGAGCAAGGAATTGTACAGATTTCCGTGGCCGACTATGCCGCGCGGGATGCCGAACTGGAGCAAGCGCTCTGTTCGGCCTTTTCCCTGCGCCATGCCGTGGTGATCCGGAACCTTTCCTCCCGAGGCTCGGCGCTTTCGCAGCAGGTGGGTTATCTAGCGGCATCGGCGCTGGCCGAAATGATCCAGCCGGGGCAGATTATCGGCCTGACAGGTAGCCGCACGCTGGCCCAGCTTGTCCGCTACCTCGGCTCTTTCTGCAACCCGAAGGGACTGCGGATTGTTCCATTGATGGGAAGTATCGGTGCCAGCGTCGGCGAGAACGACTCCATCGAACTAAGCCGGAAAATGGCCGACACCTTTGGCGGCATGCTCTATTCGCTCAACTCGCCGGTCTTTGTGGCCAACGCCCAGATCCGGAAGGATTTCCTAGAGATGGAGCAGATGAAAACCATCTGGAAACTCTACCGCGAAATGGATGTTGCCCTGGTGGGGATCGGCCGCCTCAAGAGCTCGGTTTTCATCGAGCGCGGTGCTCTGGGAGAAAAGGATCTTTCCGCGTTGCTGGGTCACGGCGCCATTGGCGAAACGTGTGGGCGCTTTTTCGACAAGGATGGCCAGGAGTGCGAGTCCGACTATCGCGACCGGGTCATCAGCATCCCGCTTGAAAAACTTCGGAAGGTTCCGCTGGTGATCGGGGCGACCGTCGGTGCCGAGCGGGCCGAGGCTGTCGTGGCGGCCGCCAAATCCGGCCTGATCAAGGCGTTGATCATCGACGCGGGCGGCGCGCAGGCGGCGTTGGATTTCGCGGGAAAAAACAGCTAGAAAAAGGATGCCATGAAAATCGCCATTGGCTGCGACGAAGCCGCCCTAGATTTGAAAGAGACCATCAAAACGCATCTGGCCAAGCAGGATCAGGTATTGGTGGAGGCCACCGACTTTGGCGTGTATACCACGGAGCCGTCGGACTATCCGGACATTGCGGCGGCGGTGGCCGAGGCCGTGGCGCGCGGCGAGTTCGAGCGCGGCATCCTGCTTTGCGGCACTGGCCTTGGCATGGCGATTGCCGCGAACAAAGTTTCCGGCATCCGGGCAGCCACTTGCCATGATGTCTTTTCCGCCGAGCGCGCGCAAAAAAGCAACAATGCCCAGATTATCACGCTGGGTGCCCGGGTGATCGGCCCGGAGCTGGCCAAGACGGTACTTTCCGCCTGGCTGGCCTCGGCGTTCGCGGGCGGGGGATCCACCCGCAAGGTCGAAAAAATCATGCAGATCGAAGAAAAATACCACACATAAAATTGAGGAGACACCTAATGAAATCATACAGAAGATATTCTATTCTCTCGCTCCTGCTCGTTGCAGGCTGCACAACCGCCCAGTCCGGCAAGGAGCCGTTCAATATTCAGGCTCATCGTGGCGCAGGTCTTGCGCGCCCGGAAAACACGCTCGAAAGCTTCGAGTGGAGCTGGAGCCATGAGGGCATCACGCCAGAGGCCGATCTGCGAACCACCAAGGACGGCATCATCGTCACCTTCCACGATAAGAACTTTAAGCGCGTCCCCTCGAACGCGCCCGAAAAGATGAAGAAGCTCGGCGTGGAGGATGTCACCTTCCAGCAATTGGAAAAGCTGGATGTGGGGGCCTTCCGCGGCAAGGAGTTTGCCGGGCAGCGCGTTCCCGCGCTCACGCAGGTGTTCGAGGCCATGCGGAACCATCCGGAGCGCATGATCTATCTGGACATCAAGGAGATGAAGACCGAGGACTATCCCAAGCTCGCCGGGCTGATCAAGGAATACGGGCTCACCAAGCAGTGCATCTTCACCACCAGCCACTACGACCTTATCCGCATGTGGAAAAAGATCATGCCCGATTCTCCGACCATGCTGTGGGTCTGGACACGCAAGGATCCCAAAAAGCAAAACGCCGTGCTGGCGGATGTGCGGGCGCAAAACTTTGCGGATCTCACCTTCCTGCAGATCCATGTCCATCCAAAGGATGGAACATTCGATCCGTCCGCCGCGGAACCTTTCAAATATCCGACCAAGGCCTTTTTGGAATCGGTTCGCGCCGAGCTGGCGGAGCACGGCGTCAACTTCCAGATGCTGCCGTGGAAGTGCCAGGATCCCGCCATCTTCACCTACCTGCTGGAGTTTGGCGCCAAATCCTTCGCGACCGACTATCCGGAAGTGAGCTTTAAGGCCGTACAGGATTTCCAGAAAAAGAAGGAGGGGGAATAATGGACACTTCCGCTATCGAAAAACAGAGCGAGGAGCGCATCAACTCCGTCTTCTGGGACGGGGCGACCACCCAGATGGTCAAACTTGGCCGCGGGGTGCTCGCCGCCGTTCCCCAATGCCTGGATTCCCTTTTCCCCGGCCAGTCCGTGGTGGTGGTTGCGGATCAAAACACATTTGCGGCGGCAGGCAGGCGGGTTTGCGAAATCCTGGAGGCCGCCGGGCGCGAGGTGCTCGACCCCTTCGTTTTCGAAGAGGACGAACTGCATGCGGACTACGACCAGGTCGAGATTCTCCAGCAATTCCTCGCCGGGAACCAGGCGGTTCCCGTTGCCGTGGGCTCGGGCACGATCAACGACCTGACCAAGCTGGCCTCGCACCAGTGTAGCCGCCCCTACATGGTGGTCGGCACGGCCGCCTCGATGGATGGATATACTGCCTTCGGCGCAGCCATCACCAAAGGCGGATACAAGCAGACCATCGCCTGCCCCGCACCGGTGGCGGTGGTAGTGGATCTGGATGTGCTCGCGGACGCTCCCACCAGCATGAACGCGGCGGGCTACGCGGATTTGATCGCCAAGGTCCCCGCCGGGGCGGACTGGCTGGTGGCCGATGCCCTCGGCATCGAGGCCATCCACACCGAGGCCTTCGGCTTTGTCCAGACCCACCTGCGCGAATGGGTTTCCAATCCTTCCGGGGTTCGGAAGGGGGATGCCTCCGCCCTGCTGGGGCTGGCCGAGGGGCTGATCATGACCGGCATCGGAATGCAGCGCGCCCAATCCAGCCGCCCGGCCTCCGGCGCCGACCACCAGTTTAGCCATCTGTGGGACATGCAGGGCCACACCTACGAGGGCGCCACTCCGATGCACGGTTGCAAGGTCGCCATTGGATCGATTGCCTCGACGGTGATGTACGAACGCTTCCTCGCCATGAAGGGAACGGAGCTGAAAACCGACGAAACCTCCATCCGCGCCTACTGGCCGACGTGGGAACAGGTCGAGCAATCCATCCTCGACACCTTCCCCGATGCCTCGCTGGCAGAGCAGGTCGTGAAACAGTCGCGCGACAAATACCTCGATGCCGCCGCGCTGGCCAAACGCCTCCAATGCCTGGAAGAAAACCGAGATGCGATCTGCGCGAAGATCGAAAGGCAGATCATCCCCTCCGGCGAGCTGCGCCAGATGCTGGCCGATGCCGGCGCGCCGCACGAACCCGAAGAGATCGGCATCGACCGCCAGCGGCTGCACGCCAGCCACGCCCAGGCCAAGATGATCCGCTCGCGCTACACCGTACTCGACCTCGTTTCCGAAGCCGGATGGTGGACGGCCTGCGTCGACGAATCCTTCGAGGCAGGAGGGTTCTGGGCATGAGCAAGCAGCTTGCGGACATCCGCCACCTGGCGCTCGACATGGACGGCACGATTTATTCGGGCGGGACGCTCTTCCCCTGGACCAAGCCCTTCCTCGAACGCATGACCCGGCTGGGCATCGGCTACACCTTCCTCACCAACAACTCATCGAAAA
>WFRA01000216.1 GCA_015486775.1 Kiritimatiellales bacterium
GCCATAGACCACCACGCGCCCCAGCGGCGGAAGCTTCTTGAGCTCCATCACCCGGACGGGAACATTGATGGCGTTGGGAATGTGCCCCCGCTGGAAGAGCGAGGCATCGCGGACATCGATCAGGGCGACCGGTGCCTTTTCGTCCAGCAGCGCGGCCAGCTCGGCGGCGGTCATCGCCATCGCCGGCGTGGCCAAAAGGCCAAGCAATCCAACGGTGCAAAAGATTCTATCTATCGGTTTCATAGCGGTCTCCAATCGTTAACAGCCTGTTTCATGTCCACCCAGATCACGGCCGAGGCCGGAATCTTGAAATCGCGCCCGACCAGGACGCCGTCGCGCACCTCCGCCGCCCACCACTGGCCGGAGGCCGTGTCGAGCATCCGGATGGCGCGGATCTTGTCGAGCCCCAGCTGGCGCATCATCCGGTGCGCACTGTAGGGTTGCGGGAAGCCGGTGTAGCCAAAGACGTTGACCCCGGCGGAGAGCGACAGGGTTCCGGCGGCTCCCTCGCCCATGTCCGCCACATGCGGCGCGTCGAAGCCCAGCCAGATAAAGTCGCCGGCCGCCAGCGCAAAATTGTCGCCGGTCGCCGCGCTTCCGTTCCAGGAGGCGGTCTGTTTTACAAGGGTTGGAACCAGCGCGGAGTAGCGGCTGATCGCCTGCACGCCGACGGCCTCGTTCCAGCGTTCGAGCAGGGTGAAGGCATCGCCCGCGCGATCCACCATCGCCTGCGTGACCGGCACGGCGTTCATCGTCTGGAAGACCGCCTGCAGGGCGGGCAGTTCGGCAAACACCACCGAGTTGGAGGTGCCGTCTTGCTCCAGCCAGACCAGCTGGCGGCCATTGACGGAGGCGTGTTTCTTCACGCCCGCGTCGCGGGTCAGCGGCATGGCGGCCAGCGAGGCCAGGTGCACCATCCGGATATTGGAAAGCCCGGCGCCCTGCGAATCCTCCAGGCAGCAGATCCAGTCGCCGTCGATGAACGGATCGGCCTCATTTTCGGGCGTGTCGGTAATCTGCACCTCGCGGTTGCGCAGGAGGTCGAATCCATAGATGTCCACCTGCGAATCGCGGTTGTCCTGCCAGACGATCCAATGGCCGGAAATGACCGGATGGTATTGCCCCAGCGTATTGTTGGTGATGCGGCGGCGCTCGCCCGTTTCCAAATCCTGGAAATAGATCTCGCCGGGGCCGACATCGCGCCAGTCCTGCCAGACCACCCTGCCCCCTTCGATGTCGGGATCGAGTTGGTCTTCCACGCCCGGCCATACCGCCGATTTGACCCCGGTTGCCAAGTTGAGCGATTCAAGTTGCCACGGGTCGCTCGGGCGGCTGGCGGCGCGGGTCTGGTAGACGATCCACGGCCACTCGATGCAGGGGTTGATTTCATCCACGCCCAGTGAATCTGTCACCTGAACCGCCGCGCCCACCTGGTCGAGATCGGCCATGTAGATATCCCAGCTTCCATCGCTGGCGCGGCCTTGCCAGACCGCGTAGTGGCCGTCGGTTTTCGGGTTTTTCTGGGAAAAGTCGCCGGTGGTCAGCTGGCGGGTCGCCGCATTGGTGGCCACGGTGTTGCGGGCGTAGACCTCCAGCGAACCGTCGCTCTGATCCTGCCAAACCACCCAGCGTCCGCGGGCATACGGCGCGTCCGGCCCGCGGGAGGGATCGGCCAGCACCGTGCCGTCGGCGAAGAGATCCTCCACCTGCACGAGCGTGGTGGCAAAGTTGGTCTGCGAAAGCTCGTCAATGAGTGTCAACCGGACGGTGTACCAGCCCGGCAGGACATCCGAGCCGCTGTCGTTCTTGCCGTCCCAGACCCAGCTCTGCACCGAACTTCCAATGTTTGTAAAGCTCGCCGAGCGCACCAGGTTGCCCGCGGAGTAGCCGTATCCATAGAGCGGATCGACCGTCCACGAAACGGTGTGCAGGTCGTTCGTGCTTTCCCACGCGCCGCCGATCTTGCCGATCACGCCCACCGTGTGCAGGCCCGCCGCAAGCTTGTCCAGCTGGAACGGCGTGGCCACCGGCTCCTCGGCGCGGAGATAGTTCGAATCGACCGTCCAGCGGTAGTCCGTGACCCCTGTTCCCGAGACCGTCACGTTCGCGCTCCTCTGGCGGGTCGGCGTGGCCGGGATTCCGCTGATGCGGGTCGAAGCGCCGGAAAGGTCGACCGTCCACTCGGCGGAAACCGCCTGGCTTGCGGAGGGGTACGCACCGTGGCGCGGCCGCCCCAGCACATCCACCCGGTGGGCGCCGTTCGTCAGGCCGGAGAGGCTGATGGGCTGGAGCACATCCTGCTCGGAAGCCCAGCTTCCGCCATCGAGGCGGTATTTGTAGAAGTCCACATATTCGCCGCCCACATAGAGCGTGGCGGAAGAGGAGTTGACCGTCGAAGCCGGCGCGTTGCTGAGCGTCACGAAGGGAACGATGCCGCGGAAGATGTCGATGCGGGCATCGGTGTCGACCGAATTGGCGGCCGCCGCAAAGGAGATGCGCGTGGCGCCCGGGCGGATCGAAAGCGCGTCGCCGGTCAGCAGTACGCTGGCCTCGTCCTTGGCAAACTGGTCGACCGAAGGCGGATTTCCGTTCACCACCACGCGGACGGTGTTGGTCTCTTCCGTGTTGCCGGAAGCATCCGTGGCGTAGAACGAAACGGTGTAGTCACCCGAATCCCTGATCCAGAAGGGATAGGCCGGCTGGAAGGGCGCGTTGGTGATGGAGTAGAACATGCTCACCGGGCTTTCGTCGGTCGAGAGGAAGAAGATCTGCGTCTCGTCCGTGATGAAATAGTTGGTGGCGGAGTTCACCATCTCCCCGGCAAACTCGATGGTGGTGACCGGCGCGTTGGTGTCCGACGGCACCCCGCCGTAGGTGATGGTGTAGGTGTTGGAACCCAGGTTGCAGAGGTCGAAGATGTTCAGGTAGGTCAGCTTCTGGTTGAAGGCCACATCCTCGGTTCCATGTTTCTGGTAGCGGATGTTGGTCCAGTAGTTGTTGGTGTTGATGACCCGCCCGTCGTCGCGCACCACGGAGACGATGGGGAGCTTGGCCTGCTGCGGGTCGTCCACGCGCATGTAGCACCAGTCGGAGCGGTCGGAGTCGACCACCACCTTGGCCTGACCCGGCCCGGGGGGCGTCCCCAACTCGGCCTGGGAGAGATAGTTGACGGGGAGAATCTGCCCTTCGCTTTCGTAGAGCGCGTCGGGAATGCGGTCGTCGTCGCGGTCGGTGTCGGCCAGGAAATCTAGGATGTTGTCGCGCCCGGCCTGATCGTTGAGCACCTCCTTGGCGATGAAGTGCGCCACCAGGTTGGTGATGAGCGAGGTCTCTTCGCCGCCGAACTCCGGCGCATGGGTGTAGGAGGCCTTGAACTCGATGAATTCGCCCGAGAGCGTGGTGACCATGTCCCACGCCGCCTTGCGGGTCTCGCCCGGTTCAAGGTCGCCGATGTTAACGGTCAGGCTGGTGCGGTCGAGCGGCGAATCCATCACGCGCACCCCTAGCAGGCGCGGCACCATGAGCAGGTGCTGCTTGTTTTCTACGATGCGGGGCTGCTCGGAGCGGATCATGACGCTGCGGGCATGGCCGTAGCCCACGTTGCGCACCAGCACCCCCAGAACAAAGGGCACCGGTGCCTCGACGGCTTCGGTGAAGGGATCGTCGGCCTGGACATCCCGGGGCTGAAAATAGGTGATGTCTAGGATCGGCTGCGGCTGGACGGTGATCATGTCCGGCACGGCAAAGAGCACGGAATCGGGGATCTCCTCCCCCTTGATTTTTCCGGAAAGGTTGCAGCCCACGCGATAACGAATCCCGGAGGGGTCGGTGCCCCCCGCCCCGGGCTTTGGAATGATGAACCAGCGCACCACCGCCTTCTGGGTCGGCGCAATGATGCCCGCCCCATCGACATTGCTGATGTTCTCCATTTCCGGTGCCCGGACGAAGAACCAGTTGGCCGCGTTGTTTTCCTCGTCCCCGGCGGGATCGTTCGGATTGGTGAAGGTCAGCTGCGCGCTGAAGTCGGTGATCGGATCCGCCCCGTCGTTGTCGGTGACCTCCAGCGTGGCCAGAAAGCCGATGCGCTCCAGGGAGAGCTCCTGGAGAATCTCGATCTTCACGCGGGAGCAGACCCCGTCGAATCGTTGCTGTGCCATGGCCAGCGGGGCCAACCCCGCAAGCAACAACCCTATCCACTGTTTCTTCATGATCAAACTCCCGATCCGCTTTCTTTCGCCAGATTGATTTAATTTCGTTTTCATGGTGCCACCTCCCCGTTCGGCGCATCGCCGTCCGGCGGTGTCCACCACCCGCACTGGTCGTGGACGAGAATGCCGTTGGCATAGAGCGCCACATCACCGGAGAGCCGCACGCTAACCAGCGGGCGATCCTCCTTCAGCAGCTCGGCAGAGACCACTTCGACCCGCTGCCCATCGGCGGCGAACACATAGTCGCCCACCTGGATATTCTGCGCAGCCACCCAGCCCCGGCCATCGATCCAGACCAGATGCTCGTCCGTCACCGTCAGCGAAACGTCGTTTCCGAAGCCCAGCACAACCCAGCGGGAGGAGAAGCCGCGGACGACTTCCGCCACCGTGGCGGTTTCATGCGCTTCCGAGCCGCAGCGGACGACATCGCCCGGAACCAGTTTTTCCATGGCCAGCTGGCGACCGTCAGCC
>WFRA01000217.1 GCA_015486775.1 Kiritimatiellales bacterium
ACATAAGGGTGGGCGGTTGCAGGCCGCCCCGTGCATTCCCTTTTTCGCAAGGGACTCCTGAACGAAAGGCAACATCCCCGTCACCGGTCGCATCGATAACTGTCCCGGCAAGAATGGCCTCCCGCCTCGACTTGCCCTCAACCACCAGCGCCTCGATCCGGTCGCCATCCATCACCGTGCCGGAAAAGGCGGTGTGCAACATAATCTCGACCCCCTGCTCGCGGAGCATCTCCACGGCGGCCAACTTGACGGCATCGGGATCAACCAGCGTCAGGCTGACATGCAACGGGCAGGACTGATGGGGACCGGCGGCATCCTTCGCCCTCAAACGGTCGATAAACCTTTGGGGTAGCCCCTTGATGATGGGCTCGCCCTTCTGGCTGAGAAAGCCGAGTATGGGCAATCCTAGGGTCAGGTTGCCGCCGACAAAACCGCGGCTTTCGACGAGAACCACCTTCAGCCCCCCCTCGGCGGCGGCCAGAGCCGCCATGATTCCGGCAGGCCCCGCACCGACCACAGCCACATCAACCTCCGCGCAGACCGGCAAAATCTTCGCCGACTCGGTAATCGTTCGGATCCTTTGCTTCTCCATCGTACCTCTTCCCGGGGCTGACCACTATCCCAATCCGGCAGAGCCGGAACCTTGTGTTTTTCGGATCACGAATTTGCACGAATCCCGCGAATCGAGTGTTTTAAAATCCGCGTAATTAGCGATCCATCATGCCTTTTTGTTTTTGTCCGGCTCCAAAACGACCTCCGCCGAAAGAAAATAGTGGTCGCTCGGGTAGTGCCCCTTCCGTTGGTCTCGAATTATCTCTGCGGAGACTGGCCGCACGCCTCCCTTGCAGAATATCCAGTCGATCTTTCCCTTAGTGGTGTGGTGGGCGTATTTTGGCCCCATGAAATGGTGGTAGGTAAATCCGGGATCCTTGGGGCCATGGATCGCCGCATAGGTATCGACCCAGCCATGTTCCTTCATGAATTTAACCGGCGGCGTGGTGGCATCGGCATTGAAATCTGCCGTCACGATTTGCGGCATCAACTTTGCATAGGCATTGGCCGCTTCGTTGAAAACGCGAACTTGCTCTTTGCGGGCAACCTTTCCCTTGTGGTCGAGATGCATGTTCCAGAAACGGAAATCCCGTCCGGACGCACGGTCTTTTAGATACACCCAGTTGGCAAAGCGCGGCCGGGCGGAATCCCAGGAAACCGATCCGGCAATATGCGGTGTCTCCGAAAGCCAAATTCCACCAGCAGAAACCAACTCATATCGTTTTTTGGAATAGAAGATGGTGTTGATGGGGTTGTATTCCGGACCGGGAATGGGATGGTATCCTGGAATTGCTTGGCCAAAACTTCCAAACTCCGGAAGCTGTTCCTTCAGGTAGTCGAGCTGTATGGTATAGGCCTCCTGAAACCCAATTAGATCCGCCTTTTGCGAGGCGATCACCTCCGCGCAAAGCGCCTTGCGGGTCTCCCATCCATTGCCCGACTTGTAGTCGCGCTCAAGGGGGGTGCGTATGTTGCAGGAAAGAATCTTGTGTGTTCGCGGGGATACCCCGGCGGAATCCCCAGCCTTGGCACTGGATGCCAGCCAAGGCAGCGAAGCCATGGCCGCCGATGCCCTGATGAATGTTCCCCGATTGAGCTTCGCGCAGTCCAAACGATCCATCCCGCCTCCTTGGTTTGAATATTTATTCACACATAAATCAAGCAAGTAAGCAAGGTGTCCGATCTCTCTGGTTTTGTCAAAGTAAAAAAGGAGATCCAACGGGGAATCCACTGCTTACCGATTGTGCGTAGATGGTTTGGAAGACGGGATGGTTGGATGGCTGCAAACACTCCATGAACGAAAGATTCGGTTCATATCACCCATTCGGTGACACTTTGTCCGGCCACGCCGGTTTTCCTTCCAAAAATCTATTCTTCCATTTTTCCAGCAACCCAAACCGAAAGACTTCGGTCTATTAAAACTTACTTTCCAGCTCTCTTGCGGAATTCCTGCCCGGGATTTCCTACACCGCCATCCGGATGCGCTCGATTCCCCGTGCCTTTCCCGAGCGC
Organism: Kiritimatiellales bacterium; assembly: GCA_015486775.1. Lineage (GTDB taxonomy): Bacteria > Verrucomicrobiota > Kiritimatiellia > Kiritimatiellales > Pontiellaceae > Pontiella. The sequence continues at coordinate 2,065 of WFRA01000217.1, forward strand.
ATGTCGACATCGACAATGGCGCCTTCGAGGGTTGGGTCGCCTTTGGCGACGTCGAATTTGTGCGGGACGCCGGTGAGGAACTTCTTGAGGACGGGCTCGACCTGACGGCCGAGGATGGAATCCTTTGGGCCGGTCATGCCGAGGTCGGTGATGTAGGCCGTGCCGCCGGGGAACACGGTTTCGTCGGAGGTCTGGCAGTGGGTGTGGGTTCCGAAGACGGCGGAGACGCGCCCGTCAAGATAGCGCCCCATCGCCATGCGCTCGGAGGAGGCCTCTCCATGGAAATCCACTAGGATCGCTTTGCCGAGCTTCATGGCCGGCGAGAGCAGGCGATCCACTGCTTGGAAAGGACAGTCATAGTTTGGTTGCATAAAGACGCGGCCGATCAGTTGGATCACGACCAGCTCGCCCTCGGGGGTATCGATCCGCACCCAGCCCTTGCCGGGCGCGCCCTTTGAAAAGTTTTCGGGGCGGATGATGCGCGGCTCGAGGTCGATCCCCGCCACCATTTCCTTGGCGTCCCAGGCATGGTCGCCGAGCGTGACGACATCCGCTCCAGCGTTGAGCAACGACTGCGCCATCTCCAGCGTCGGGCCGCGCCCGGCGGCGGCGTTTTCGCCGCACGCAACCACAAAATCAACACGCCCCTCGGCCTTCAGCCGACCGACCCCCTGTAGGAACGCGGCGCGCCCCGGCTTTCCAACAATATCACCTACCAGCAAAATATTCATGTGTCCCCTCGGTTTCCAGACATTGGAGGGGAGTATGCACAAACCCGCCGGGTTGGACAGAATGATTTTTTTCGGCAAGAACCCGGCGCCTGCCCCGCAACCGGGATTTCCAAGGGTTGGAGAACCTGCGCCGCCAAATGTCGGCTCCCTACCCATGGCCAAATATCCCGCTTTTTTCGGTTATCTGCCATTGCCACCGAATGCCCACTTCTGCTACGATTCGCGGATTAATTTGACCGAAAGGAAAAGGACTCCCATGTCTGAAGAAAAAAACGATCTGAATGCCGAAGAATCAACGCTCAGCCGCGCGGCCGACAACCCCGATGCCGCAGGCTACGGCGCCGACCACATTACCGTCTTGGAGGGCATCGAAGCCGTCCGCAAACGCCCCGCCATGTATATTGGCGACACCGGCTCGCGGGGCTACCACCACTGCGTCTACGAAGTGGTGGACAACTCGATCGACGAGGCGCTGGCGGGCTACTGCTCCAACGTCGAGGTCTGCATTAACGAGGATGGCTCGCTCTCCGTGGTGGACGATGGTCGCGGCATCCCGGTGGACATGCACCCCACCGAGGGCAAGCCCGCCGTGACCGTGGTGATGACCGTGCTACATGCCGGCGGCAAGTTTGATTCCGACACCTACAAGGTTTCGGGCGGCCTGCACGGAGTCGGCGTCTCCTGCGTCAACGCCCTCTCCGAATGGCTGGAGGTCGAGGTCAAGCGCGACGGCCAGATCTACCACCAGCGCTTCGAGCGCGGCGTGGAGGTGACCGAGTTGGTCACCATCGGCAAAACCACCGAGACCGGCACGAAGGTCACCTTCATGCCGGACATGACGATCTTCACGCACGAGGGCGGCTTCCAGTGGGACATCCTTTCCGCCCGCCTGCGCGAGCTCGCCTTCCTCAACCGCGGCGCGAAGATCACGCTCAAGGAGGAGGCCACCGGCCGCGTGGAGGTGTTCAAATACGACGGCGGCATCCTGGAGTTTGTCCAGCACCTCAACCGCAACAAGTCGCCGATGCACCCGGACGTGATCTATTTCGAGCGCGAGAAGGACGATGTCGTCGTCGAGATCGCGATGCAGTACACCGAGGCCTACAACGAAACGATCTTCACCTTCGCCAACAACATCAACACGATCGAGGGCGGCACGCACCTCTCCGGCTTCCGTTCGGCGCTCACCCGCACGGTGAACGCCTACGCCAAGGCCAACAAGCTGATCAAGGACGACAAGCAGTCGGTCGGCGGGGACGACATCCGCGAGGGCATCACCTGCGTGCTCAGCGTCAAGATTCCCGATCCGCAGTTCGAGGGGCAGACCAAGACCAAGCTCGGCAACGGCGAGGTGGAGGGCATTGTCCAGCAGATCGTCAACGAGGAGCTCGGCACCTACTTCGAGGAAAACCCGCAGGTGGCCCGCACGATCATCGACAAGGCGGTCGTGGCGGCTCAGGCGCGCAACGCGGCGCGCAAGGCGCGCGATCTCGCGCGGAAGAAGGGCGCGCTCGAAAGCGGCGGGCTGCCCGGCAAGCTGGCCGACTGCTCCAGCCGCGACCCGGCTCGCACCGAACTCTTCATTGTGGAGGGCGACTCCGCGGGCGGCTCCGCCAAGCAGGGGCGCGAGCGCGAGTACCAGGCCATTCTTCCCGTGAAGGGAAAAGTGATCAATGTCCAGAAGGCGCGGCTCGACAAAGTGCTCGCCAACGACGAAATCCGCACCATGATCACCGCCATCGGAACCGGCATCGGCCTCGACGACTTCGACCTCGAAAAGGCGCGCTACCATAAGATCATCATCATGACCGACGCCGACGTGGACGGCGCGCATATCCGCACGCTGCTGCTCACCTTCTTCTACCGCCAGATGCCGCAACTCATTGAGCACGGCTATGTCTACATCGCCCAGCCGCCGCTCTATAAGGTGACCCGCCGCAAACGCGAGGAATATGTCGAGTCCGACGAGCACCTGACCGAAATCCTCCTCAACCTCGGCGCCGACGGCATGCTGCTCGAAAAGGCCGACGGCACCCCGCTGCTCGACACCCGCGGGCTGCGCGAACTGCTCGAGCGCATTGTCGAGATCGAGGATATCGCCGACAAGCTCCGCCGCCGGGGCATCCCGCTCAAGCAATACCTGGAGAGCCGCGATCCCGAAACCGGTGCCTTCCCGCGCTACTGCGCCTACCTCAACGAAATCACCGCCGATCTCGACATCCGCCTGATCTCCGACGACCAGGGGCTCCAAGAACTGTTTGCCGAGGTCGAGGCCGCCAAGCCGACCGAGGAGGTTGAACGCGTTGAACCCGATGAAAACGTAGAAGGCGTAGAAGACGAAGCACCCCCCGAAGAAAAGCAGCCGGAACCCAGCGTGCGCTACAAGGAGCTCTTCTTCTCCCGGCAGCTCGAGGACCTGATTGAAAAATTGGAGCAGGACGGCTTTTCCCTCGACCAGGTGATCGGCTCCGAGGAGCCGGTGTTCAACCTCGACGACAAGGGTAACAAAACACCGATTCATTCGATGCTGGAGCTGACGGAGGCGGTTCGCCTCGCGGGCAAGAAGGGCATGACCATCCAGCGCTACAAGGGTCTGGGCGAGATGAACCCGCAGCAGCTCTGGGAAACCACGCTCGATCCCGACGAACGCCGCCTGACCAAGGTGGTGCTCGAAGATGCCGTCAAGGCCGACGAAATGTTCACCATCCTCATGGGCGACGAGGTCGAGCCCCGCCGCGAGTTCATCCAGGAAAACGCCCTGAACGTCACCAATCTGGATATTTAAAAGATAATTCGACCGATTGGACGGATCCGTCTGACCACAAGAATTTTTTGGAAGGGAAGTTATGGAAAACACAAACGAACGAATTGACCTGATCAATATTGAAGACGAGATGCAGCGCGCATACATCGACTATTCGATGTCGGTGATTGTCGGCCGCGCACTGCCAGATGTGCGCGACGGCATGAAGCCGGGCAACCGCCGCATCCTCTACGCCATGAAGGAACGCGGCTGGACGCACAGCAAAGCCTACGTCAAATGCGCGAAAGTGGTGGGTGAAGTAATTGGTAACTATCACCCGCACGGCGATACCGCAGTCTACGATACAATGGTGCGTATGGCGCAGGATTTTGCCATGCGCGGCATGCTCATCGACGGTCAGGGAAACTTTGGTTCAATCGACGGCGACCGCGCGGCGGCCTATCGATATACCGAGTGCCGCCTCCGCCCGCTGGCTGAGGAGATGTTGGCCGATATCGACAAGGAAACGGTCGATATGCGCCCGAACTTTGACGAATCGCTGATGGAGCCCTCCGTGCTTCCCGCACGCGTTCCCAACCTGCTGGTCAACGGTTCGACCGGCATCGCCGTCGGTATGGCCACCAACATTCCGCCGCACAACCTCGGCGAGGTGATCGACGGCACTATCCATTTGATCGACAACCCCGAAGCCTCCATCGATGACCTGTGCGAATTCGTGAAAGGCCCCGACTTCCCCACCGGCGGCTCGGTCTACGGCCTCAAGGCTGTGCGCGACTTCTACACCACCGGCCGCGGCAAGATCAAGATGCGCGGCAAGGCCGACATCGAGGAAGACGACAACGGCAAAGCACGGATCATCATTACCGAGATCCCCTACGCGCTCAACAAGACCCTGCTGATCACCAAGATGGTGCAGCTGGTGCGCGACAAAAAGCTCGAAGGCATTTCCGATATTCGCGACGAGTCTGGCAAAGAGGGCATTCGCCTCGTGGTCGAGCTCAAGCGCAACGCCGTGCCCAACGTGCTGCTCAACAATATCTACAAGCACACGCAGCTCGAATCCACCTTTGGCTCCATCATGCTCGCCATCGACAAGGGCAAGCCGCGCGTGATGAACCTCAAGGAAGTGCTCCGGTGCTTCATCGACCACCGCTTCGAGGTCATTACCCGCCGCACGCAGTTCGATCTCGACAAGGCCGCCGCCCGCGCCCATATCCTCGAAGGCTACCTGCTGGCGATGGACAACATGGACGAGGTCGTCCGCATTATTCGCGACTCGAAAAACCGCGACGAAGCACAGGAACGCCTGATTGCCAAGTTTGGCTTCTCCGAGATCCAAGCGAAGGCCATTCTCGAAATGCGCCTCTACCAGCTCACCGGACTGGAGCGCGACAAGGTTGAAGCGGAATACGCCGAGCTCAAGAAGCTGATGGAATACCTGCAAGACCTACTCGACCACCCCGCAAAAATCTACGAGGTCATGAAAGAGGATCTCGAACAGATCCGCGCGAAATATGGCGATGTCCGCCGCACCGACCTGCGCATCGACGAAGGCGAAATCAACATCGAAGACCTCATCGCCGACGAGCCGTGCGTCATCACCCTCTCCAACACGGGCTACATCAAGCGCGTCCCGACCGACACCTACCGCCAGCAGCGGCGCGGCGGCAAGGGCGTGATCGGCATGAGCACCAAGGACGAGGATTTTGTGGAGCACATTTTCTCGGCCTCCACCCACGACTACCTGCTCTGCTTCACCGAAGCCGGGCGGATGTACTGGCTCAAGGCCTACTATGTGCCCGAAGGCACCCGCCAGAGCCGCGGCCGTTCGCTCGCCAACGTGTTGCAGATGGCGCAGGACGAAAAGCTCGCCGCCATCCTCTGCGTCCGCGAGCTCGACGACCACGACCACAACCTCATCATGGCCACCAAGAAGGGCATCGTCAAAAAGACCGTCCTCGCCGCCTACAAGAATGTCCGGGTGAAGGGCGTGAAAGCCATCAACATCGACGAGGACGACTCGCTCATCGGCGTCAAGCTCACCAGCGGCGAGGATGAAATCATCCTCAGCATGCACAACGGCAAGGCCATCCGCTTCAAGGAGACCGATGCCCGGCCGCTCGGCCGCGTTTCGCGCGGCGTCAAGGGCGTAACGCTCACCGGCGACGACGAGGTCGTCACCATCGAGATCGTCGATACCGAAGCCACCATGATGGCCATCACCGAAAACGGCTACGGCAAACGCACCAGTTTCGATGAATACCGCACGCAGAGCCGAGGTGGAAAAGGCATCATCTCCATCCAGACCACCGAGCGCAACGGCAAGGTAATCAGCGCCCACGCCGTCACCGACGAGCACCGCCTGATGCTCATCTCCGAAGGCGGGCAGATGATCTGCATCGGTGCCAGCGACCTCCGCGTAATTGGCCGCAACACTCAGGGTGTCCGCCTCTTCAACCTCAAAGAGGGCGACAGGCTCGTCTCCGCCGCCGTCCTCGAACCTGAAGAGGATGTGCCGGAGGCAACGCCCGAAGGCGAAGCGCCGGTCGAGGGGGAAACGGCACCGCAAGCCACCGAAGAAGAGCAAAGCGAATAGCGGAGCGGGCGACGCATGTCGCTGCCCATCCAACATATGCCCGAGATTAGCAGATTCTATGGAATCGTGATTGGCATGTTCTACAATGACCATGCCCCTCCCCACTTCCATGTTCGCTACAATGAATTCAAGGCATCGATCGCTATTCACAACTTTGAATTGATGGAAGGAAGCCTTCCTCCTAAAGTTCTCGGCATGGTTGTCGAGTGGGCGGCGGCACACCAACCGGAACTGGAAAACGATTGGATACTGGCGGAAAGCCAACAGCAACCGCAAAAAATCGATCCGCTGAAACGATGAACTACGATGTTGTCCATGCCGAATATGTTGACGGATACCGCCTGCGACTGACCTTTGCCGATGGCGCATCCGGCGAGGTTGATTTTTCCCGGTTCATCGAACGAGGCGGAGTTTTTTCCGTCCTTCGAGATGCTGCGGGATTCCGTACATTCGCGATTGATCCCGTCTGGAATACGATAACATGGCGGAGCGGGGAGCTGGATATCGCCCCCGAAACCCTCTACCACGAAGCGACAGGAAACTGGCCCGAACGCGAGCCCATGATGCGGGTTGCCGAAACACCCCCCAAATACGGCTCTTCCAGATG
>WFRA01000218.1 GCA_015486775.1 Kiritimatiellales bacterium
AACACCGCCACAAAGCGGTCGAGCGTATCGCGATCCTCCGTTTCAGTCGGTTCCACCATGATGGCCTCGGGCACATTGAGCGGAAAATAGACCGTAGGCGGATGGATACCGCGGTCGATCATTCCCTTGGCTAGATCCAAGGTATGGAGGCCATGTTGCTTCAGGAACTCGCCGGAAAAGACAAACTCGTGCATGCAGCGTCCCCGGTATTCTTCGCCAAAGAGCGGGCGCAGCTTTTCCTGGAGATAGTTGGCGTTGAGCACCGCGCGGTTGCTGGTTCCCAGCATCCCCTCGCGACCCAGCATCAGCAGGTAGATGTAGGCGCGGGCAATGATTCCAAAATTGCCATAGAACGGGGCAATGTAGCCAATGCTCTTGGGTTCGTCGTAGTTGAGCGTGAAGGTGCCATCCTTGGTTTTTGCCACGCGCGAGATTGGAAGAAAGGGCCGCAGCTTTTCCACCACGCCAACCGGGCCCGCACCCGGCCCGCCCCCGCCATGCGGCGTGGCGAACGACTTGTGCAGGTTCAAGTGGCAAATATCGAAGCCCATGTCGCCCGGCTTGTAGCGCCCCATGATGGCATTAAAGTTTGCGCCATCGTAGTACATCAACCCATCCACCTCGTGGACGGCATCGCAGATCTCCTTGATGCGCGGATTGAATACCCCGAGCGTATTGGGGCTCGTCAGCATCACGCCCGCCGTCCTCTCGTTGAGCACCTCCATGAACAGGTCAAAATCCATCGTCCCATTTTCGTCCGAAGGAATCGTCACCACGCTATAGCCCGCCAACCGGGCACTGGCCGGATTGGTGCCATGCGCCGAATCGGGAATGATGATGTGATCCTTTTCGTTGCCCCGATCCTTGTGGTAGGCCGCCATCATCATCACGCCCGTCAGCTCGCCATGCGCCCCCGCCATCGGTTGTAGCGTAAATTCGTCCAGCCCCGTAATTTCCGAGAGCAACCGCTCCATATTAAAGAGAATCGCCAGTGATCCTTGCGTCAGCAGTCCCCCACCCCGCAGCTGCGGCCAAAGCGGATGCACCCCCGTCAGCTCCGGCATGTTCGCCGCCGCCTCGCACGCCTTTGGATTATATTTCATCGTGCATGAACCCAGCGGATAAAAATGGGTATCGATCGAAAAATTAAGCCGCGAAAGCGCCGTGAAGTGCCGCACCACCTCCGCCTCCGAAACCTCCGGTAGCTCCGCTGGCGTGCTCCGCAAATAGTTCGAGGGAATCTCCTCCGTCGGAGAAATCCGGATCGATGACATCCGCACTCCCGGGCGCCCCGGCGACGATTTTTCATAGATAAGTTTCATTGTGCGTACTCCATAATTACGTATTGCGCATACCTTTGCATGATACACAAAGCGTATTACGCCTCATTCCTCAGGTTTATATTCGTCGTAGTACCGGTGCGCCTCATCCTGACGGCCAAAGGTGCTCAGGATGAGGGCGGCGCGAATCCACATGCCGTTGCGCATCTGGCGCCAATAGACCGCACGCGGATCGTTGTCGATCTGGGTGCAGATCTCTTCGCGGCGCGGCAGGGGGTGCATGATGGCGCAGTCCGGCTTGATGGTGTCCATGTGCTCCGCACCGATCCGGAAGGTGGAAGTGTCGATGGCGCGGCTTTCGCCCTCCACATCCCACTCGTCCTGGATGCGGGTCATATAGATGGCATCGGCAAGCGGCATGACCGATGCGAAGTCCTGCGTCACCTCGTATTCCGTTCCCGCCGCGTCCAGCAGAGCCAGCACATCGGAACCGATCTGCAAGGGTTCGGGGGCGACAAAATGGATTTTTACATCGTTGTAGAGCGTCAGTAGCCAAGAGAGCGACCGCACGGTGCGCCCCCGTTTGAGGTCGCCAACAAAGGCGACGCTCTTGCCGTCGATTCCCCCGGCATCCTCGAAGCTCCGCTCCAGGGTGTAGATATCCAGTAGCGCCTGGGTGGGATGCTGGTCGGCGCCCGACCCCGCATTGATTACGGGAATCTCGCGGTTGGTGTGCGCGAGCATCCAGGCCACGCGCTCGGCGAACCCGCCCGCCGGGTGCCGCATGATGATCATGTCTACATAGGAACTGAAGGTGCGGACGGTGTCCTCCGGCGACTCGCCCTTCACCTCGCTCGAGGTCTTGGAGTCGCGCACATCCATCGTGTCGAGCCCCAGGATCTGGCAGGCCGCGTTGAACGAAAGGTAGGTGCGCGAAGAGGGCTGCGCAAAATAGAGCATCGCCCGCTTGTCCGAAAGCAGCGTCTTGAGGAAATTGGCGCCGTCGCGGCGCTTGTTGATCCGCTTGATTTTCGTGGCCAGCGTGCAGAGCGACTCCAGCTGCCCCCGCGAAAACTGCTGGGCAATCAGCGTATGCGGTGGCTCGCCCTGAAAATAGGCGCCCTTTTCCACCAGCGGCAGCACCTTGAAATCCTGCCAGGAAATAGTGCTAAGCTTTTTCATCGTTTCCCTCCCGTCTCCATGGAATCAAACCGTGCCGGGGATAGTAGCGGGATGACGGTTAAAGTCCAGCACGGGGGATAGCTAATCCATCCGCCGCCGGTTTCCGGGTAGCCTTGCGGTACCATTTTTGTAGAACGGAAGTTCAACGACGGTGGCGGGGAATTTTTTGTTGCGGATTTCGACTTGGAGCTCACTACCGATTAGGGCGTGTTTGGCTTCCACGAAGGCCATGGCCACGGCGACGCCGAGGCTGGGGGCGAGCGAGCCGCTAGTGACCTCGCCGATTTGTTCGCCGCCGCTCCAAACAGTGTCGTGCGCACGAGCCGCACGCTTGGAATCAAATTTGAGCCCAACCAGATAAACCTTCGGATTTTCCAGATCGGTCTGGACGGCCGCCTTGCCGATAAAATCCTTTTCCATGTCGATGAACATGCCGCGCGAGGTGGCGACGGGGCTGCGCGCTTCGGAAAGCTCGTGGCCGTAGAGGGAATAGCCCATTTCGAGGCGCAGGGTGTCGCGCGCGCCGAGGCCGCCGGGTTCGCAGAGCGGGTGCGCCACAAGCTTGTTCCAAAGATTGGAAGCGGCGGAGGCGGGGAGATAGATTTCGTAGCCGCGCTCGCCGGTATAGCCGGTGCGGCTGATGATCCTCCCGTTTTCCAAGGTCCGGAAACGGAAATATCCAAGGGTTGGAAGCGGGCCATCGAGTACGGCACCGAGCACCTCGTCGGCCAGCGGCCCCTGCACGTCGAGCTTGGCCAACTCGGCGGAGCGGTCAACGAGCCGCGTGCCGGAAGAAACATGGCCTTGGAGCCATTCCAGATCCTTTTCGGCGGTTCCGGCGTTGACCACGAGCATGAAGCGGTCGGCGGCGAAGCGGTAGCAGGTGAGGTCGTCGATCACGCCGCCCGCATCGTTGAGCATAAAGCCGTAGCGCACCTGCCCGGCTTCCAACGTTCGGATATTGCAGGTAAGCAGTTTTGCCAGATCCTGGAGGGCGGTCGGCCCGGAAAGTTCGAATTCGCCCATGTGGCAAATATCGAAAACCGAGGCCCTTGCGCGGGTCTGCTCGTGCTCCTGCAGGATGCCTGCATACTGGATAGGCATGTCCCATCCGCCGAATTCGCCCATGCGGGCGTCGAGTTCGAGATGCTGTGCGTGAAGTGGTGTTCTTTTCATAATCCGCGCACCTTAGGGAATTGCCCAAGCCGCTGCAATTTGAATCTGCTTCCTTCCGCCCCGAAAAGGGATTGCGGGGCTTCGGTTCTCTGATATGGTTTCTGGGTGCACTTCAACAAACATGTTTTCATGGCACTTCTGGTCGCCGCCTACGCGGCGGCCTTTGCGGCCACGTTCGGCGTTCTGTACGACTCCGTGCAGATTTCCTCCATTGCCCTAGTCGGCCTATTCGGCTGGCTCTACGGAACCCGCGGCGGCCTTCTTTCCCTAGCGGGCTTCATCCTGCTCAACACCGCCATCCTCGCGCTGGTTTCCGGAAAAACCGGCGACATCCTCCTGACTTACAATCCGCTGGGAATCATCCTGGGCGGGGTTGCCGCCTGGACCGCCGGTTCGTTTCGGGAAGCACAAACCCGGCTGGACGAAACCCGCGCCTCCCTTTCCGGGCGGGTGGCCAAAGCCACCGCCGAGCTGGATGAACTAGCCCGCAAGTTGATCGAAAACGATGAGCGGGAGCGCACCCAGATCGGGCAAGATCTGCACGACGGGGTTGGGCAATACCTCACCGGCATGCTGCTCCACAGCGAGGCGCTCGCCCTCGACCTGCGGAAAACCGGCCGGGTGGAGGCGGATCTGGCGGAGTGGATGACCCGCCGGATCCAGAAAAACATCCAGATCGTCCGGCAGCTTTCCCGCTCCCTGCTGCCCATCGAATTCACCGAAATGAGCCTCGAAACCGCTCTGGGCGAAATGGTCTCGTATTTCGGCCACGCCTCGACCGCGAGCGTCGATCTGGAGGCCACCGGCGACAGCACGGCCATCCCGCCCCCGACGGCACAGCACC
>WFRA01000219.1 GCA_015486775.1 Kiritimatiellales bacterium
CGTCAACTCTGCGCTGTCCTCTCCGACCCATCCAATCCCCGCCTGCAGATCGCCTCTACAACGGTAGGAAATTCCTATCCTGCTCTCACGCCCGACTGCCCGCAAGCCCACCTTTTCGAGCGCGAAATTTTTGAGCAGCACGCGGTTGAACCGCTCGGCCACCCCTGGCTCAAGCCGGTACGCAAGCCGCTGGAAATGGCAGCGAAAGATGATTTTTATAAAGTTGATGGCGAAGAGATTCACGAAGTCGCCGTCGGCCCCGTCCATGCCGGAGTGATCGAGCCGGGGCACTTTCGTTTTCAATGCCACGGAGAAATTGTCCAGCATTTGGAAATCGCCTTGGGCTATCAGCACCGAGGAATCGAAGCCCGACTCGTGGGCAAACCCAATCTCCGCACACCGCACTATATCGAAACCCTCGCGGGCGATACCACCATCGGCCATGCCACCGCCTATGCCCAATTGATAGAAACCTCTGCCCCTCCCCGCGCCAAAGCGATCCGCGCGATCGCCGCCGAACTCGAACGGCTCGCCAACCATGTAGGTGATCTGGGTGCGCTCTCCGGCGATGTTGGTTTTCTGCCGACCATGAGCTATTGCGGCCGTCTGCGCGGCGACCTGCTCAACCTCACCGCCCTGATTTGCGGTAACCGTTTTGGACGCGGACTCGTGCGCCCCGGCGGGGTGCAATTTGATCTTTCCCCAAAAATAATCCAAACCTTGGAAACCCGCTTGGAGACGATCGAATCGGATGTGTACTCCTCACTCAAACTGCTTTTTAACGCCCCCTCCGTTCTCGCCCGTTTTGAAGAGACTGGAAAAGTTTCCACAAAAACCGCGCGAGAAATCGGACTGGTCGGTCCCGCCGCTCGCGCCTCGGGATGCGATGGCGATGTACGCATTCACCATCCCTCCGGTGCCTATCGCCAGATGAACCTCGAACCCGTTGTGGAAAAAGAGGGCGACTGCCTAGCGCGCGCCCACGTTCGGCAACGCGAAATCAAAGAGAGCTTCCAAATCGTCCGTTCGTTACTCAAAAATTGCCCAGAGGGAACAATTCAAAATACCGATCCCATTAAACTGGAACCCAATCGCCTGATCGTAAGTTTGGTCGAAGGGTGGCGAGGCGAAATTTGCCATCTGGCCCTTACCGGATCGGAGGGCGAATTCCTGCACTACAAGGTGGTGGATCCCTCCTTCCACAACTGGCTCGGGCTGGCATTGGCGCTGCGCGGCGAGGCCATCTCCGACTTTCCGCTCTGCAACAAAAGCTTTAACCTTTCGTACTGCGGCAACGATCTATAGGAGAGAAACCGATGTTTGATATTGTCCGCGAAAGATTAAAGCAAAAGCACCGCACCATGCCCTGGCCCGACGGCCCGGCACCGGAACGCTCCGAACGCTACGCAGGGTGCCCCGTGCTCCAGCCCGACTGCCCAAAAAATTGCTCCGTCTGCATCGATGCCTGCCCCGTCCAAGCCTTGGAAGGTTCTAAAAATCAGGTTCAACTCGATCTCTCCAAATGTATCTTTTGCCGAGCATGCGAATCCGCCTGCCCGGAAGATAAAATCCACTTTGGAACCGATTTTAAAATGGCGGCGCTCTCGCGAGAAGAATTGACGATTTCGCCGGGACAAACCCTGCCCCGCAGCGTACTGCTCGAACGCGCCCGCAAGCTGTTTGGCCGCTCGCTTAAACTGCGACAAGTCAGCGCGGGCGGGTGCAACGCCTGCGAGGCCGACATCAATGTACTTGGCACCATCGGGTGGGATTTAGGACGGTTCGGCATTCAGCTCGTCGCCTCCCCGCGCCATGCCGACGGACTCATCATCACCGGCCCCGTCACGCAAAACATGAAAACCGCGCTGGAAAAAACCTATGCCGCGATCCCCGACCCCAAGATTGTGATTGCGGTTGGGGCGTGCGCCTGCTCCGGCGGCCTCTTTGCCGGCCACGCGGAAACCTGTGGCGGAGCGGATTCCGTAGTCCCAGTCGATCTTTATATCCCCGGATGCCCACCACACCCCTTGACCATCTTGGATGGTTTGCTTAGATTCATCGGCCGCACTAGTTAAGGAGAATAAAATTATGTCGAACCGCAAGATTATCAACCAACTCATCCAGCTCCAGGAACTGGTCGTCGCCCGCATGCAGAAAAAGGCCGCCATGCCCAATGCGCCGCTCGAAGCGCTGGATGCAAATATTGCCCTGCTGGGGGCGGATCTCCCGCCGCAAATAAAAACGCATCTCAACCGGTTGCTGCAACGCAACCCCGAAGCCGTGGTGCCGCTCATCGAAGAAAACTGCACGGGGTGCGGCATGCGGCAGACCAAAAGCATGGTTAACGAGGTTCTCAAGGCGGACGAGCTGCATCGCTGCCCGGACTGCACCCGCTACCTCTACTATCCCTCCGAGGTCGTCGCCCGCGAGCATTCCAGCCGGATCTATGG